>NZ_KV820655.1:22645-28941 GCF_001815465.1 Porphyromonas sp. HMSC077F02
ACTACTTCCTCCTATTTTATAGGGTCATTAACTTATACATTTACTCCTAATGCGTAACCCCTGGGGAAGTCGGTGTGGAAGTGGGTTTGGAGGGGGTGGTGTATCGTCTATGTATCTTGAGAATGTTGCACGAAGTGCCATTCATCTCTGGTAGTATTGAAGAGCGTGTGTGTAAGGTGCTTGGGGTGAAGGGGGATGGGCAAAGTGCTTTAATGGAGGCGGTGAAGGCTGAGCTGGAGGAGTAGAATGTTTTGTAATTCAAAATAATTGTGCTATATTTGTGGCGCAATTCAAAACTTTTGATGTGAGGATAATTAGTATAAGACGTATTCGGGAGTATTACGAGGCACACCCTGAGAGCAAGGTGGCTTTGCTTTACTGGGTGGAGGTTGTAAAGCGAGCTAAGTGGAGCAATGCTATGGATGTGAAGCGTAGTTTTGGGAGTGTAGACTCGATTGGCGGTCAGAGATATGTCTTTAACATAGGGGGCAATAAGTTTAGGCTTGTTGCGGTTGTGCAGTTTAATCACGATTGTGTATATATTCGCTTTATAGGCACACATAGTGAGTATGATAAGATTGATTGTAGGACTATATAGATAGAGGGGATTATGGATATTACGAGAGAAAAGTATGAGTATGCCCTCAATAGGATTGAGGAGCTTTTGCCACTTATGGAGCGTGGTGAGTTATCTACTTCGGAGGATAGCGAGTTGGCGATCATGAGTGATATTGTGGAGGCGTATGAGGCGGAGCATTATGCTCTTGACACTTTGTCGGTGGGAGAGATGATTAGGTACGCTCTTGATGAGTGTGGCAAGAGTCAAGCGGAACTTGCCCGTGAGCTTAATTTGTCGGCCTCTCGTATTAGTGACTTTGTGAATGACCGGAGCGAGCCTTCGTTGCGTGTTGCAGGGGAGATTTGCAGGTTGCTAGATATTAGTCCTCAGATGATGTTGGGGGTGTAGATAGTTTCATGAGACTGTTGCACGAAGGCGATCTGCTGAGCCTAGGCTTCCGTAAGGATGCCAAGGCACATAATGTTGCTTTCGGGATTCGGAATCGGTCACGTACGTGAGTACGCTCCCAGCGCCCTAGTTGGGCCTTGGTGCCTTACGGCACCTTGCCCTCACCCTCAGCGCCTTGCATCTCATCTTCGTTCAAAAGTCTCAGCACATTTGAAGCAAATGTGCGAGAATGGCACTTCGTGCAAACATTCTCTCTGTAGCTAAGACAATAAAAAAGGACCCCCGAGAGGAGGTCCTTTATAGTTATGTATTAGGGATCGTAGCTTAGAAGGTGAGGGTAGCACCTACTACGAAGTGAAGTGGTGCGGCAGGGAAGTAAGTAGCCCATGCCTTATGCTCCACTTTCCCATCCACTACTTCTACATAGCCCCCGCCAAAGCCATTGGTCACGTAGCTACTATTGTAGAGGTTGAGCACCTGTAGCTGAAGCGCTAGGGTCTGCCCATTTCTGAATGGTTGCAGATAATTGGCCATGAATTGACCTGTGTAGTAGTGTGGAATTGAGCGGTTCTCAAAGCCCGAGTTATCCAAATACTGTTTGCCTACATAGTTGCCACTGAGTGCCAAAGAGAGACGGTCAATGGGCGACCAAGTTAGCGAGTGATTGAGCAATAACTCAGGGCTCTTTGAGAGGGGAGTGCCCTTGAGAGGGGTCACTTCTTTTTTCTCGGTAGTATAATTGTCCTCAACAAGTGTCATCTCCACTACTCTATTGCGGGAGAGGGTACCATTGGCCGATAGCGTGAGCTGAGAGGTGATCGCCCAGGTAAATCCTAGCTCTGCACCAGCACGGTAGCTCTTAGGTACATTCATAAGGAGTGGTTCGCCTACGTCACTCACCTTGCCATTTTGCACCAATTGATCCTTGTAGTACATTCCGTAGAGATTGGCAAATAGGCTGAGGTTCTCCCCATTATTCCAATTGCCCCCTAGCTCTAGGTCGAGCATATACTCGGGACGAGGCATGATCTCATTGCCATTGGCATCGTACTCCTTGCTCTCAGTATAGGCCTTGCGATTGGGCTCCTTGCCAGCAGTGGCTAGCGAGAGGTAGAGAGAAGTCCGATAATTGGGGCGATACTGAATGCCCACCTTTGGGAGGATAAAGTTGTAAGGTAAGCGGTAGTCGAGCTGATCTAATTTCTTATCGTGCTTGCTCCACTTGTCGGTAGATCCGTTCATCACGGCATAGACGTGACGATACATCACATCGGCATAGAGCATCACCTCATAGGAGAGATCCAGCTCCCCCTTTAGGTAAATGGAGGCATCGGTACGGGTGGAGTGGTTGCGATAATACTCCTGATTAGGCGTGTACTCAATTGACTTATCCTCTACGTAAGGGATCAATCCATAGTGGTCGCCAATGTAGCGATTGGCTGCCAACCCTCCTGATAGGCGGAGATGGTCTACAGAGTAACCGATATTGAATATTCCACCAAAGAAGTGGTTGTCTAGGTACTTCTCTCTAATCAGCGTTCCCTTGGACTTGTCCGAAGCAGGCAATAGACCATACTCTCTTAGCTTCCGGCCGGTGCGGTACTCGTGAGTAAAGCCTTTGCCTCTAGTATAGTGAAGGGTGAGGTCGTACTTGAGGTTGGGCAAAGGGTAATGGCGGAAGATAGCGTAGGTATGCTGCTGGTCGTAGTTGTCGTTGTTGTCGTAGAATTGATGTTTGCTGGCATCCTTCTCACCGGGGTTCATCCAACCTGCCGAATTGAAGCGACGACCAAAGTCTTTCTCTTGGTCGGGCTCTAGACCATTCCACGCAATTCCTGTCTTCTGAATTCCACGGTGATGGATCAGGCGGAAGCTATAGTAGTTACCTTGATACATCGCCTGAGCTAGGTAAGCTAGTCCCTCAGTGCCAGAGCGATCTACATAGCCATTGCTACGAATATGTGAGAGGTTGCCCCCGAGTCGCCAACCACTAGATAGCTGACCACTCTCTAGGGCCACCCTATTGCGGTTCAGCCCGTACGAGCCCCAATGGGTGCTCAGGCTTCCTCCCGCTTTTGAACTAGGGTCGGCACTCTGCATATCCATCGTTGCACCAAAGGCACCAGCCCCGAAAGAGGAGGCTCCAGCTCCGCGGACAATTACAATATCCTTCAGACGCGAACCGAAGTCGGGCATATTGGCCCAGAAGACGGTCTGGCTCTCCGAATCATTCACCGGCACCCCATTGACTGTGATATTGACACGAGTGGGATCCACACCACGAACCGTGAAGTAGGTGTAGCCTCCGAAGACGCCACTCTCATTGGTGGTGACGAGCGAAGGGGTGCCCTTCAGAAGGGAGGGAATATCCCACGCTGTGGTCTGTTGCTGTAGCTTCTTTACCGCTATCTTTTGCTTGGTGATGGGGACCCTTTCACCAGGGCGAGTACCAAGTACTACCACCGTCTCCAGATCTCCAGTCATCTCCACCTGCTCTTGTGCCGAGGTGGCTACTGGCAATAGCATTAAGAGCAGCCCCGAAAGGGTGGCTCTCAATTGTTTGGTTGTTCTCATTATCTTTTCTCCTTTTTGTATTTGATAAACATTTCATTTGAGCTGTTGCCATATCTTTTATGTCTCAAATAAGGAGTGATATTGAAGATAAGAGAGAGGCGAGACACTCAGCGGTCGCTCGCCTATTTGCATCCCTGCGCCGGCATTGTCCGTACAGGTTGGAGGGTCTCTTCTCAGCCAAAGCAATTGCCTTTAGCACCCCTTGCGAGTTTAGAATATATGGTAGCACAGCTACTTCATTTGCAAAGTTACGTGAAATAAGCCGACCTAGCAAATAGGGCATCGTGAAGAGCCTCGGTCAAGGGGTTGCGTTTTAGAAGAATCTTTTCGAGTGGCATTCATGGGAGTGTCCATGGAGAAATGATCTCGGCAGAGGTTCTAAAAAAAGTACCCGTGAGGGTGCCACTCAGATAGCCCCCGCGTCGGAGGGGCAAAAGCCCCGAACGATCGGCGGGAAAATGGATGCGGTATCAGTAATCGACCCTCGTGGTCGCACTTGGATCGGTAGGTGCGACCACAAGGGTCGAGGGATTTGGAACAACTCGCAACCCGCTGGTCTTCGGCTCTGCGAGCCTTGACCGGCAGGCTATCTGAATGGCACCCTATCGGGTGCTCTCATACCCTTATAGACGATATATTCAATCTAATACCTGATGACGAATCATCTAATGCGTTACCCCTAGATAGGATCGTGATAGAAAAGAGAGAAAAGAACTTTCTTGGTACCTTTGTATAGTTTAAGTATTGAAAATATTAATTCTCTGATTATGGCTACAAAACATTACATTGCTTTATGGCTGATTCTTTGCCTTGCTCCGCTTTCACTCTTTGCTAGTGAGCCCCCACTTCTGCCTATGCCTAAGGTGGTCACGTGGGGCGAGGGGTATTTAGCGCTTGATTCACTTGGAGATAAGGTGGATGCTCCTTTTGAGCTTCAGCAGTATAGCTCTTTAATTAGTAGTGAGTATCCACTCGGAGGTGGAAGGGGGGTGGTCTCGCTTTCACTTGGCCTGAAGCACTCCAATCGTGAGGCCTACCGACTAGAGGTGAGTATAGAGGGGATAAGGATGCAGGCGGTGGAACCTATCGGGATCTTCTATGCCATTCAGACGTTACGCCAGCTCTATGATCCGGAGCAGCGGGGTTTTAGATTGGTGGCTATTGAGGATTATCCAGCGTTTCCTTGGCGTGGCTATATGATTGATGTAGGTCGCAACTATCAGCGGGTGGAGCTGATCAAGGAACAGATAGATGTGATGGCGGCCCTCAAGCTCAATATCTTTCATTTCCATCTCACTGAGGATGTGGCGTGGCGACTGGAGATAAAGCAGTATCCTCAACTCACTGCTCCTAAGAGTATGACACGGGACCACGGACTTTACTATTCGGAGGCTGAGGTGAAGGAGCTCCAACGTTACTGTAGTGACCGAGGGATTACTCTGGTGCCTGAGATAGATATGCCTGGCCACTCCAAGGCTTTTAAGCGGGCGATGGGCTTTGATATGCAGACGTCCGATGGGCGGGAGGCGGTGCTCAATATCCTGCGTGAGGTGACGGAGACTTACGATTTTCCGATTATCCATATCGGGGGTGACGAAGTGCAGATTACCGATTCTACCTTTCTGCCAGAGATGACCCGATTCCTTGAGCAGAAGGGTATCACGGTGGTTGGGTGGCAACCAGGGGGCAACTTGACCTCAAGTACCCTCCGACAGCTTTGGGGCGAAGACTCTAGTACACTCTCCAGTGGCTCCTCACTTCGCTTTATTGATTCCCGAAACCTTTATACCAATCACCACGACCCTTTTGAGGCGATCCCTCTGATCTTCAATCATCAAATTGGTGGTGTTGACAAGGCTACCGACCGGGCTTTGGGTGCTACCCTTTGCCTTTGGAACGACCGTCGGCTCAGGAGAGGAGAGGATAATCTGCTTCACAATCCTCTCTATCCTTCACTCTTTGCCTTTGCAGAGAGGTGCTGGAGTGGGGGCGGTAGTGCCTACTCTTATGTGGGCATTCAAAAAGGGACCCTTCAGGAGTTTGCCAACCTAGAGGATCGTATGTTGGCACTTCGGGAGAAGCAATTCCCGCACCTCCCCTTTCAGTACTACAAGCAGAGCGATATCAGCTGGAATATCTATGGCCCGTACGATAATGGGGGCCAAACGGACACACGCTTTGCGCCCGAACTGGTGCCACTTGAGACACTCACCCCTGATACCACCTTGGTAGGAGCTACCATTATCCTTTGCCACTTTTGGCACCCTGCTGTGCGTGGGCACTTCCAAAATGCAAGGGCCAATACCACCTATTACGCTAGCCGTAAGGTGTGGAGTGACCAGGAGCGAGAGGCGGAGATGTGGATAGGCTTTTACGACTTTTCGCGCTCTACCGCGACCCCTACTCCAGCGGAGGGAACGTGGAATAATTATGATGCTAAGATTTGGGTCAATGGTGAGGAGATCGCACCTCCACATTGGCTGAGAGCTGGTCAGGATGGAGGAAATAACGAATATCCTTATGAAGATGAAAACTACTTCATTCGCCCTCCACACCGTGTCCACCTCCACCGAGGGTGGAACGAGATTTTAGTCAAAGCACCTATCACTGCACTCTCGTCGGGCATTTGGTACGCCCCGAATAAGTGGATGTTTACAGCCATTATCCTTCCTTAGTTGAGAATGGCACTTCGTACAACATCCTCTGTGGTGCGGGTGCCTAATCGGACAAGTCGGACAAGTCGGACAAGTCGGAC
>NZ_KV820655.1:29041-42313 GCF_001815465.1 Porphyromonas sp. HMSC077F02
CGGACAAGTCGGACAAGTCGGACAAGTCGGACAACATAATCTTAGTCGAGACTGTTCGACCCGCAAGGGGTCGTAGGATGGGGGTGGGTGACCGTAAATCCCCCGGTCGTTTGGGCTTCGCCCTCCGACGCGGGGGCTAGGATCCGTCGGACCTCTGCCGAGGTCCTTCACCGTCGATTTGTCTGATAAAATTGTACCCGATGGGAAGCACCCTGTCGGGTGCTGCTGTGTGTGCCTTGGGTGGGGTGCTACTTACGGGATCATCTCTGCGGCTTGGTCGATGAGCTGTAGGAGCTCTGCTTCGGTATTGGTGCGGAGCATTGCTACACGGTGGCTTTTGAAGTCGGGAATGCCTTTGAATAGGGGCGTAATGGCGAGGTGTCGGCGGAAGTGGAGGATCCCTTTGAGTTCGTTTTGGCACTTGGCGATGCTCTCGTGGAGCATTCGCTTAAGTACCTCTACGTACCACTCCGTGGGGTGCTGTGGTACCTCTTTACCGTCGAGTACTGCCCGCATCTCCTCAAATATCCACGGCTGACCAATCGCACCTCGGCCTACCATCACCGCATCTACTCCCGTGGTTTCAAACCGCTCAAGGGCGATCTCTCCATTCGTTACATCGCCATTTCCGATGATCGGAATGGAGATGTTGGGGTTTTGTTTCACGCGAGCAATTGGCTCCCAGTCGGCCTCTCCCTTGTACATCTGACTTCGGGTGCGGCCATGAATGGTGAGCGCTTGGGCACCCGCCTCCTGTATCTGCTCCGCCAGCTCCTCGATGATGATATGGTCGCTATCCCAGCCGAGTCGTGTCTTGACCGTTACGGATAGCTCTACCGCATTCACCACCGAGCGAATGATCTCCAGCATCAGCGGGATATCACGTAGCATCCCAGCCCCAGCTCCTTTGCCTGCCACTTTCTTCACGGGGCAACCAAAGTTGAGGTCTATCAGCTCGGGTCTTGCCTCTTCTGCTACCTTTGCTGCCTCCGCCATCGTAGTGGCATCTCGGCCGTAGAGCTGTATGGCTACTGGTCGCTCCTCATCTGCCACCACCATCTTCCGTAGAGTGCTAGGGATAGAGCGAATGATGGCATCGGCATTGACAAACTCTGTCACTACGATGCTGGCGCCGAATTCACGGGCGAGCAACCTAAAGGAGGCGTCGGTGACGTCCTCCATCGGGGCGAGGAATAGGGGGCGGTACCCCAAGTCGGTCTTACCTATCTTCATGCTTCTTGGTCCATTGCTCATAATCGTGAGGGTAGTGGGTCTTGAGGAACTCCATTGTCCGCTCCACAGCTAGTGAGATGTGAGGCGTCACGTTTTCCTCACCGAGAAGGTCCACCACGCCACTCTGTCGGAGTGTCTCCAACACTGCTGGTTGCACCCCACTGAGGATAATCTGCGTCTGCGACTCCTTGTGGAGCTCAATCATCGTCTTGAGGTTGTGAATGGCGGTGGTATCTACAAAAGGCACCATACGCATACGAATGATGCGCGCCCTCGGATTGCCTGGCATATTTCGCATTGTCTCATCAAACCTATTGGCAATTCCAAAGAAGAATGGCCCTTCAATCTCGTACACCTCTATGCACTTTGGAAGGTCCAGCTTAGTCGACTCTGGGTGCCTATTTTTATCATCAATCAGGTTGATTTCCGAGGCATCGAGCACCCGCTTCAGTAAGATAAGAATGGCGAGTACCATACCGATACCAATCGCTACGGTGAGGTCAATCAGTACCGTGAGGAGGAAGGTGATCACCATCACGAGGGAGTCGCCCTTTGGTCCCTTAAAAATGGCGATAAACGAGCGCCACCCACTCATATTGTACGAGACCACTACCAGCACACCGGCCAACACCGCCATCGGAATATGACTGGTGAGCGGGGAGAGTACCAGCAATATCAGAAGCAGTACCACCGCATGGATAATGCCAGCAACGGGAGTACGACCACCATTATTAATGTTGGTCATCGTCCGAGCAATGGCACCAGTCACAGGGATACCTCCGAAAAAGGGGACCACAATATTGGCCACTCCTTGCCCCACCAACTCCATATTGGAGTCGCTCTTTGCCCCAATCATACCGTCGGCAACGGAGGCCGAGAGTAGGCTCTCAATAGCACCCAGCATCGCAATGGTAAAAGCGGCGGGGAAGAGTTGCTGTAGTCGCTCAATGGTCACCACAGGCATCACCAGGTTGGGCAAGCCCACCTCAATGGTGTAGCGGTCACCAATATTCTCTGGACGAGCAATCCCGAGGTAGCCTAGTAGCACGCTCACAAGGGTGAGGACGATCAGAGCGATCAGCGAACTAGGTAGATTTTTATTGATCTTCGGCACCAAGATAATGATCGCAATGGCAGCAATCCCAAAGAGAAGTGCCATCCACGAGGTAGTGCCAAAGGCCCCGAAGTAGGCTTCCCACTTACCGATGAAGTCGCCTGGGAGGTCGGTGACCTGTAGTCCAAATAGATCCTTGACCTGTGTAGTAAAGATGGTGACGGCTATACCAGCGGTAAAGCCGTCAATAATGGGGTAGGGGACAAACTTAATCAAAGAGCCAAGTCGTAAGAGCCCTAGCAGCACCAGCATCACCCCTGCCATCAATGTGGCAAGTGCCAGTCCGTCGATGCCATGCTTCTGGATAATACCAAAAACAATAACGATAAAGGCACCCGTAGGGCCTCCAATCTGCACTTTACTCCCGCCCAGTAGGGAAACAAGAAAGCCACCGATGATGGCGGTAATCAATCCTTCGGTAGGAGAGACACCACTGGCGATACCAAAGGCGATGGCGAGTGGAAGTGCCACCACACCTACAATGATACCAGCGGTGAGATCTTTGAGAAAAGTCTCCTTATTATAGTCCCTAAGGTCCTTAAATAGTTGTGGAACCAATCTATTTTTCATAATGAGTAAGTGGTAAATAGTTACCTGATCATAACGAGTCGAAATGGTAGGTAGCTAAAGCTATCGTGGTGCACGATAGGGGGGAGGGGGTTACATCACCATGCCTCCGCAGACATTGATGGTCTGCCCAGTAATGTAGGAGGCGGCATCAGAGGCGAGGAATGCCACCACTTGGGCTACTTCTTGTGCCTCTCCAGGGCGACGTAGGGCAATCGATTTGCTCCACTCTGCCACCACCTTTTCATCTAGCACATCGGTCATATCGGTGCGGATAAAGCCAGGGGCTACTGCATTGATGCGGATGCCTCTCGAGCCTAGCTCCTTCGCTGTCGATTTGGTAAATCCAATCAGCCCCGCCTTGGAAGCTGCATAATTGGCTTGCCCAGCATTGCCCGTCACGCCTACAACCGACGAGATATTGATGATGGCACCACTGCGGGCCTTCATCATCGGCATTGTGACCGCCTGAGTAAGGTTGAAGGCACTCTTGAGGTTCACCCTCAGCACATCGTCCCACTGCTCCTCCGTCATACGCATCAGCAACGTATCCTTGGTGATCCCAGCATTATTAACCAGAATATCTATCTTGCCAAACTCCTTGAGCACCTCCTCCACAAAGAGTTTCGCTGCGGCGTGGTCGGCGGCATCAGTGGCATACGCCTTTACCTTTACCCCGAGCTGACCCAGCTCTTCCTCCAGGCTACGGGTGTTCTCATTGAGCGAGCGACCAGTAAAAGCTACATCGGCACCCAGCTTTGCCAGTTCGGTAGCTATGGCTCTGCCGATTCCTCTACTTCCTCCCGTTACGATGGCCACTTTGCCCTTTAGTATTTCATTCATAAATCTATTGCTTATTATTTTTGTAATCCTTCCATCAGTAGGCTACGCACCACCCGATAGGTCTGCGTCACCGCCTTTTCTGTACGACCCAATTGACCGCGTATAAAGGGCACCTCCAGCCCCTTCAGGCAAGCGTGGATCAGCACGGCACTCGTGCGGATATCTATCTGCCTAAAAGAGCCATCTGCCACACCATCGGTCAGAATCTTCTGTATCAATCGACGCTCCAGCACATCAAACCGCATTCGGGCTCGCTCCACCGTAGCAATGTCGTTGAAAAACTCCGCCTCTAGGGTGCCATTACGCTGTACCACCTCATTGACCGCCCGCTCCCGCTTGGCTATAAAGAGCATCAGCTTTGCAATGCCATTCATCGGCTGGTCCACAAACTCCTTCAGCTCCTCGTAGAGCACCTGTAGCTCGCCTTGAATCACAGCAAGGTACACATCACTCTTAGTGCCGAAGTAGTTGTACAGAGTGCGGCGTCCCTTGCCCGCTGCTACGGCGATTGCATTCATCGTAGTAGCGTGGTAGCCTTGCTCCGCAAAGAGGTCTCTAGCGACCTCTATAAACTTCTGTCTAGTTCTATCTATCGCCACCGCCTTACTTTTTATCTCTGATGAATATATTGATCGGCGTACCCGAGAAGTCCCAGTTGCTACGCACTTGATTCTCTAGAAAACGCTTGTAAGGCTCCTTGACCCACTGAGGTAGGTTGCAGAAAAAGACAAAGCTAGGCACCTGCACCTTGGGGAGCATCGTCACATACTTTATCTTGATGTACTTCCCCTTATTGGCTGGTGGTGGTGTCTTCTCAATGATAGGGAGGAGCGTGCTATTGAGCTTGGCGGTAGGGATACGCTTCTTTCGCTTGTCAAAGATCTCCTGAGCCAGGTCTAGCACCTTCAGGATACGCTGCTTCTCTGTTGCCGAGATAAATAGAATCGGGAAGTCCACAAAAGGAGCCAGACGCTCGCGTATCGCCTCCATATATCCATTCATCACCTTTTGGCTCTTCTCCTCTATCAAGTCCCACTTATTGACGCAGACAATTAGCCCCTTCTTATTCCGCTGAATAATAGAGAAGATGTTGAGGTCTTGCCCCTCAATCCCCTTCGTGGCATCCAGCATCAATATGCAGACATCGCTATTCTCAATCGCACGAATACTCCGAAGTACCGAATAGTACTCCAGATCCTCATTCACCTTGCCCCGCTTACGGATACCAGCCGTATCCACCAGGCTAAACTCGTGTCCGAACTTATTATAATGCGTGTAGATAGAGTCGCGAGTGGTGCCTGCAATGTCGGTGACAATGTGTCGCTCCTCGCCCAGAAAGGCATTGATGAGCGACGACTTCCCCGCATTGGGTCGCCCTACCACTGCGATACGAGGGTAGTTGAGCTCCTCTTCCTCCTCATCGCTCGCCTCGGGCAGCGACTTCACTAGTAGATCCAAAAGTTCGCCAGTCCCTGTGCCGTTAATGGCCGAGATAGGAATTGGGTCGCCCAATCCCAGCTTGTAAAACTCCGCCGCATACACCTCCATATTGAAGTTGTCCGACTTATTCGCCACCAGAAGCACCGGTTTGCTGGTCTGCCTCAAGAGCTGAGCAATCGACTGATCAAGGTCGCCCAAGCCCGCCTGTATATCTACCATAAATAGGATCAGGTCGGCCTCCTCGATAGCGATCTCCACCTGCCGATTGATCTCCTCCTCAAAGACATCGTCCGAGTTGTCCACCCAGCCACCAGTATCTACTACCGAAAAGTTGACCCCATTCCACTCCGACTTGCCATATTGGCGGTCACGAGTAGTACCAGGCTCGTCAGTAACGATAGCAGTGCGACTCTTAGTTAGCCGATTGAATAGCGAGGACTTCCCCACATTGGGCTGCCCCACTATAGCTACCAAATTATTAGTTGCCATATCTTATACCTCTCTTTCTTTCTTAATCCAATTTATATCCGAAGTTGCGGAGCATCTTGTCGCTGCTCCTCCACTCCTTCTCTACCTTCACGAATAGCTGTAGGAATACCTTCTTATCAAAGAAACGCTCAATATCCTGCCTCGCCATCGTGCCAAGCTTCTTAATCGCTGCCCCCTTGTGCCCTATCAAGATACCCCTTTGCGACTCTCGCTCCACATAGATATTGGCAGCGATACGGATGAGGTTTTCCTCCTCCTTAAACTCCTGCACCACCACCTCCGTGGCGTAAGGGATCTCCTTTTGGTAATAGAGGAATACTTTCTCCCGAATAATCTCCGAGACAAAGAAGCGAGCCGGCCGATCGGTAAGGGCATCCTCCTCAAAATAGGGGGGCGAATCGGGCAGAAGTGCCTCCACACGCTCCGCAATATAGGCGATGCCTGCTCCGTGCAGTGCCGCTACGGGTAGCACCTCAAGAGCATTGGGCAGAAGTGACTTCCAAGTCTGCACCAGCTCCTCTAGCTTTTCGGGCGTCGATAGATCCGCCTTATTGATCAGCACCAATACCGGCACCTGTAGCTCCCTCACGTCGGAGAGAAACGCCTCGTGCTTCTTAGGCTCCTCTATCACATCGGTGACATAAAGCAGCACATCGGCATCCCCCAAGGCACTCTTCGAGAAGCCGAGCATCTGCTCCTGCATCTTGTAGGCGGGATCCACCACTCCTGGCGTATCGCTATAAACCACCTGCACTCCTGGTTTGTTTACAATGCCGATGATCCTGTGGCGCGTCGTCTGTGCCTTATTGGTGATAATACTGATCTTATCCCCCACCAACTTATTCATCAAGGTCGACTTACCCACATTCGGGTTGCCTACCAAATTGACAAATCCCGACTTGTAACCTCCTTCACTCATTATTAGTATCCTCCCATTTTTTTTATTGACCGATCTTATCGCCATCATACCCCCACTTGAGGTAGATAGAGCCCCACGTGTATCCAGCACCAAAGGCGGTGAGGATCAGATTATCGCCCTTGCGGAGCTTACTCTCCCACTCCCATAGACAGAGTGGAATCGAGACCGAGCTGGTATTGCCATAGCGGTCAATATTCACCATCACCTTATCCAGTCCTAACCCCATACGTCGTGCTGTGGCAACGATAATTCGCATATTGGCTTGATGAGGCACCACCCAAGCAATGTCTTCAAAGGTGAGCCCATTCCGCTCCATCAGCTCCACAGAGCAGTCGCCCATCTCCGTCACGGCCTCCTTAAAAACGTGGCGACCATCTTGATGCACAAAGTGCAGACGCTGCTGTACCGTCTCCTCACTTGGAGGAAGGGTAGAGCCGCCTGCTGGCATAATCAAGTGCTCCCGACCATCGAAATTGCACTTGATGAGAGCATCCATAATACCTACCTCCTCCTCCGTTGGCTCCAAGATAGCACAAGCTCCCGCATCGCCAAAGAGCGGATAGGTATTGCGGTCCTCAGGGTCGGTGATGGCACTCATCTTCTCTGCAGCCACCAAAAGCACCTTTTTATACAGACCGCTCTCCACAAACCCCCGCGCAATCTGTAGCCCATAGACAAAACCAGGACATGCCCCTTGGAAGTCGAAGCAAGGCACGCCAGAGATGCCGCACTCGCTAGCAATCACAGAGGCAGTCGTGGGAAAGTGGTAGTCGGGTGTGTTGGAGGAGCAGAGCACCAAGTCAATCTCCTCAGGCCGAATCTTGTGCCGTGTCATCATATCCTTCACCGCTTGAATGCCGAGGTACGACGATCCCGCCCCCTCCTTATTGAGCACCCTCCGCTCCTTGATCCCTACACGAGTAGTGATCCACTCATCGCTCGTATCTAATCGCTGCGCGATCTGCTCATTGGTGAGCACTTCATCTGGGACATATCCACCAATGGCTGTGAGGGTGGCAAATCTTTTCGTCGTCTTATTCATCTCTTACCTATGCTATCAATTAAAATAAATTATCATTTCCACAGAGGTGAGCAATCTTGATAAGTCACTTCTGATGCCACAAAGATACCAAAATATTTCCATTTGTTTGGAAAGTGTGCAATCTCCTGTTCATCTCCTTGCGGAGGTGCCTTGGGCGTGGGTGCTTAGTCGGACGAGTGAAAACCCCGAATGGGGTTTCATGGTGTACTAACCCAAGCTTCCCCCTGAAGGGGAGCGTTAGCGAGCCTGAAGG
The DNA here is from genome assembly GCF_001815465.1 of Porphyromonas sp. HMSC077F02. Taxonomy (NCBI): domain Bacteria; kingdom Pseudomonadati; phylum Bacteroidota; class Bacteroidia; order Bacteroidales; family Porphyromonadaceae; genus Porphyromonas; species Porphyromonas sp. HMSC077F02. The sequence continues at coordinate 36,942 of NZ_KV820655.1, forward strand.
TGAAGCTTGGGTGGAGGTGGTACCATACCTAAGCTACCCCGAAGGGGTTGCATATAATCAGCTGCTAGGGATGTCGTAGATGAACGATGCCCACCCATAAATTTGGGAGGGTGGCTCAAAATGTGTAATATTGCAGTAGATATAAATACCAATGAATAGATAAGTAGTATGGGAATATTGAGATGGACAAAGCGTGCGGGTAGCCTATGGACCGTGCTAAAGCAAGCGGAGCCACAGGACTTCACTAAGTACAGTAGTCACTTCAGCGAACTCTCCTTTATGCAGAAGGTAAGTAGAGTGGGGGAGTTACTGGGGGATACGGTCTTGATGCCAGTCCTCAAGCTATACTATATATTGATGGAGCCTAGTGTGCCAAAGCAATCTAAGCTCTATATTATGGGGGCGCTCGGCTACTTTATACTTCCTATTGACTTGTTGCCTGACTTCATTCCTGGGCTGCTAGGTTTTTCCGACGACCTAATCGTGGTGGGCATCATCCTTAAGCAGGTGCGTAAGTATGAAACCCCACAGATCCACGCCAAGGCGGAGCGCCTTCTCCGTAAGCTCTGCCCCCTGAAAAAAGAGACGCAACCAGCCCTCTAACCCTTTCTCACCCCTTGTCAAAAGGGGCATCTCCTCAATCGGGATCCTATCGGCTGTCCGAAACGTCCGTTACACATCGAATGATGCTGAAATATAGGTGGTTGAGAGTGGTTTTGTAACCATTTGATACCCAGAGATATATTTGGGCGTTTGTCGAGTTGCAACTAAGCAATCGGTTAGTTGCAACTAAGCATTTGCTTTGTTGCATCTCGGTTTGCTTAGTTGCAACTCAGTTTTTGCTTAGTTACAACTCATTTTTTTTCTCTCCTTGACCAGAGGGTAACATCTCATACAATAATGCCTTCCTGTGGGGGCAGTTTTTTGTCTAGTTATATATAATGTGTACTTTTGCAAATCCAATAAATGTTGGGCATAAGAGTATTGAGAGAATAAAAAATTAGATAAAGATATGGCAAGTAACCTCGTGATAGTGGAGTCACCCGCTAAGTCAAAGACCATTAGCAAATTTCTAGGTAAGGACTACCAAGTCCTCTCTAGCTATGGGCATATCCGTGACCTTAAGACCAAAGGAATGGGTGTGGATATTGAGAATAACTTTGAACCGCAGTACGAGGTCTCCGAAGAAAAGGAGCGGATAGTCAAGGAGCTAAAGAGTGCTTCCAAAAAAGCTGAGAGCGTGTGGCTTGCAAGTGATGAGGACCGCGAAGGAGAGGCGATAGCATGGCACCTAGCTGAGGTGCTTGGATTGGATAAGAAGGCTAAGAATAGGATCGTATTCCACGAGATCACCAAAACGGCGGTAGAACATGCCCTCGAAAACCCTCGTGCTATTGATGAGCAGATGGTCGATGCTCAGCAAGCCCGCCGAGTGCTGGATAGAATTGTCGGCTTCGAGCTCAGTCCAGTACTTTGGCGCAAGATTCGTCCTCAGCTTTCGGCTGGTAGAGTACAGTCGGTAGCCGTCCGGATCATTGTGGAGAGGGAGCGAGAGATCACCGCCTTTGAGCAAAAAAGCAGCTTCCGGATACGGGGATTGTTCATCACCACGAACGGGGAGAAAGTGGTGGGAGAGGTAGCGAAGCGACCAGAGACGGAGGAGGAGGTAAGGGAAATTCTCAATGCCCTTATCGATGCCAATTACAGTGTGGGTAAGATAGAGGTGAAGCCGACCAAGCGCAAGCCAGCAGCTCCTTTCACCACCTCTACCCTACAGCAGGAGGCTTCTAGGCGGTTGGGCTATCCAGTAGGGCTCACCATGCGACTAGCCCAGAGCCTATACGAAGCTGGGCACATTACTTATATGCGTACCGACTCAGTTAATCTCTCCGACTACGCCATTGCCACTAGTTGTGCCCTCGTAGAGCAAGCCTACGGCAAGGAGTATGTCAAAGCCCGTCGCTATAAAGTCAAGACCAAAGGTGCCCAAGAGGCGCACGAAGCGATCCGCCCTACTAATGTGGAGGTGGAGATTGCGGGAAAGAATAAACAAGAGCGAGCCCTCTATGAGATGATTCGCAAGCGGACACTCGCTTCGCAGATGGCAGATGCCGAGCTGGAGAATACCACAGTACAGATATTGAGTGGCACCCCTACACAGTTTGAAGCCAAGGGGGAGACGGTTACCTTTGATGGCTTCCTCAAAGTCTACCTAGAGGGGCACGACGATGAAGATACCGAGGAGGAGACTGGCCTTCTGCCACGCCTCCAAACAGGCGACCCCCTCTTGAGTGAGGAGGTGGTAGCACGCGAGCGCTTTGCACAGCGACCTCCTCGCTACACGGAGGCATCGCTGGTAAAGCGATTGGAGGAGCTCGGGATTGGGCGTCCTTCTACCTACGCACCTACCATTCAGACCATCCAAAAGCGAGAGTATGTGGTGAAGAAGTCCATCGATGGCGAGTCTCGCAATTATGTAGAGCTCAAGCTAGAGAAGGGAAAGGTAGCCAAGCGTACCAAGAAGGAGGTCTATGGGGCAGACAAAAACAAACTCTTCCCCACCGACACAGGGCTGGTGGTCACCGACTTCCTCGTGGAGTACTTTCCCCAAGTATTGGACTACAACTTTACCGCACGGGTAGAGGAGGAGTTTGATGAGATCGCGGCAGGCAAAAAGAAATGGAATAGCGTCATTGCTACCTTCTACGACCTCTTCCACGATAATGTAGAGGGGGTGATGGCAGAGAAGAGCGACCACAAGGTGGGCGAACGCATCCTCGGTGAAGACCCCAAGACTGGAGAGCAAGTATCGGCTAAGATCGGGCGCTTTGGTCCGATGATACAGATTGGTATTGCCGACGAAGAGGGCAAAAAGCCACGCTTCGCTTCCATCCCTACCAATCTCTCACTCGAGACCATTACCTTGGAGGAGGCGCTCAAACTATTCGACCTACCTCGTACGCTTGGTGAGTACGAGGGGGATAAAGTCGTCGCCAGTATTGGTCGGTTTGGTCCTTATGTCCGCTTTGGTAAGCTATTCGCTAGTATTCCAAAAGAGCTTTCGCCCTACGAGATCACCCTTGAGGAGGCAAAGCCGCTCATTGATGCCAAGAAGGAGCAGGAGCGTAATAAGTTCATCGCCTCCTTTGGCGAAGGCGATGAGGTGGTAGAGGTACTCAATGGTCGGTGGGGACCTTATCTTAAGTATCAAAAGAATAACTATAAGATCCCCAAGACGACGGATGCCAAAACACTCACAGAAGAACAGGCACGCAAAATAATCGCCGAAACGGCCGCCAGTGGGGCTAAGAAGAAACGTAAAAAGAAATGATGAAAAAGAGATATATCCTACTCCTAGATAGCTCTACCGACTACTGCACAGTGGCTCTGGCAGAGGAGGGCAATACCCCAACGATTATCGCTGAGGCTGAAGAGACCGACCGCTCTAGGCAGTCGGAACGATTGGCAGTGATGGCACAGGAGGTTCTTTTGCAGCTACCCCAAGGTAATGAGCTATCCGCCATCTGCGTAGCTGAGGGGCCAGGAAGCTACACCGGCCTCCGCATCGCGGCAGGATATGCCAAGGGTTTGGCTTTTGCCAAAAGGGTTCCTCTACTTGCTATCTCCACTACTCAGCTCATCGCCCGTAGTTACCTTGCCCACGAGGTAGCACCCGAGGAGGCACTATTGATGCCGATGATCGATGCCCGACGTATGGAGGTTTACTCGGCGCTCTATACCGCCAAAGGGGAGCCAGTATCGGATATTGCTGCTTTGGTATTGACCGAAGAGGAGACGCAAGCCTCGATCACAGAGTTGGTAGAGCAGCACCCTGTAGTCTACTTCGGGTCGGGAGCCGAGAAGGCACAGGAGCTATTCCAGAGCCTACTACCGGGTAGTCGGTATGTTGCCAATATCTACCCCCACGCCAAGCATATGGCGAGCGACGCTTTCCGACTACTAGAGAATGGAGAACACCTCGACGTCGCCTATTGGGAGCCCTTCTACCTCAAAGAGTACCAAGCCAAAAAGTCCCTCAATAAAGTACTCGCCCAGCTCCTCCCCAATAAATAAGTTGCTTTATCGGACAAGTCGGACATCTCGGATTTCGTCGTACTTATATCTATGTGCGGTCCGATCTGTCCGACTTGTCTGACCTGTCCGACTTGTCCGATAAGGTACCCTCCCCCCCCCCCCTCATAGATATTTGGGAGATAATGCGTACCTTTGCGATGTATTATAATTAAGTAAAAACAAATTAGAAAGAAAGATCGTTATGGCATTACGCGCATCAGTATTCCCAGGACAAGGAGCTCAGTTTGTAGGTATGGGGCAGGACCTCTACGAGAGCAACGCCGAAGCAAAGCAGCTATTTGAGCAAGCCAATGAGATACTTGGCTTCCAAATTACCGATACTATATTTCATGGCACCGAGGAAGAACTTAAGCAGACCAAGGTGACCCAGCCGGCGGTATTTATCCACTCCTACATCTCTGCCAAGGTGAGCGACGAAGGGTGCAGTGCCGATATGATGGCAGGTCACTCTCTAGGCGAGTTTACAGCGCTCGCTGCTTCTGGGGCTCTCTCCTTTGAAGATGCACTGAGACTAGTGAGCAAACGAGCTCAAGCGATGCAAAAAGCGTGCGAGCAAGCTCCCTCCACCATGGCCGCCATTATTGGGCTGAAAGATGAAGAGGTGGAGCAACTCTGTGCCTCTGTCCAAGGTGAGATCGTAATCCTTGCCAATTACAACAGCCCTGGCCAAGCGGTGATCTCGGGTTCGGTAAAAGGTGTACAGCAAGTATGTGCACTGGCGAAAGAGGCGGGTGCTAAGCGTGCCTTGCCCCTCAATGTGAGCGGAGCCTTCCACAGCCCCTTTATGGAGAGTGCTAGAGAAGAGTTGGAGGCAGCGATCAGAGAGACCCACTTCAAGGCGCCTAGCTGCCCTATCTATCAGAATGTCGATGCCCTCCCCCATACCGACCCTGAGGAGATTCGCCACAACCTTATCATGCAGCTCACAGCGCCTGTTCGCTGGACGCAGACCATCCTCAATATGCACAAGGATGGAGCAGAGAGCTTCACTGAGTACGGCCCCGGTAAAGTGCTCCAAGGGCTCATTAAGCGCATCCTCTAACCCCCTCTTTTCCCACTGGAGAGGAGTGGAAAGTAAAATAAAGGGCCGAATAGTTTGTTGATTCAAAAAATTGTGGTACCTTTGCAAAGCAAAACTCAAAAGAGTAGCAAATTAAAGTGTTGGTGCCATAGCTCAGTTGGTAGAGCAAAGGACTGAAAATCCTTGTGTCCCCGGTTCGATTCCTGGTGGCACCACTCCCTCCCCCCGAAGGCTCGCAGATCTTCAATACCTGAAG
>NZ_KV820655.1:42413-69124 GCF_001815465.1 Porphyromonas sp. HMSC077F02
TTTTTTTTTTTTTTTTTTTTTTTTTTTTTTTTGCGCGATGGAAAACTCAGTAATAAGCGTGCATTCCGATGAATTCGGGAGCACATAGCCATCATCTCAAATAATTTCCCTAAATTTGCGAATAGTTTATGTCATAATGGTAATGTAGCGATAGATGAATAGGTTTCGCAGATATATAAATCAGAGAGCATCACACTTCTGCTTAGCTATTGCAGCTGTAGTAGCTGTGGGTATGATGGGGAATAGTGTGGTCAAGGCTCAAGGAGTGGAGTCAACTCCTCTCACCCGTTTGGGATATGGTTCACTTGCCGAGACTTCACCCGTCTCATGGCGTGGTATGGGGGGTGTAGGCATCGCTATGAGTAGCGCCAAGGTGATCAACCTCCAAAATCCAGCAGCTTATGGTGCCACAGACTCGCTTTCGTTTGTGATGGATATTGCTGCTTCAATCAATTGGGGTCACAATAAAGATGGGGTGAATCGGCACAATGCCCTGATGGGAGGTCTCGACTACTTGGCACTCCAATTCCCGATTTACAAAGATAGAGTGGCGGTGAGCACGGGTATCGTCCCGCTTTCCAATGTGGGCTACAGTCTCGTGAACGATGTGACGATAGCCGGGCGAGAGAATGCTAATATCATTCGCCAGTCTTTCTCTGGGCAGGGTTCGCTACAATCTTTCTACCTAGGGGTAGGGGCGAGGGTCTATCGTGGACTTTATGCTGGCGCCAATGTGAAGTATCACTTTGGCAAGTTGACTCATACTGTGCACCTGATGCCAAATGCACAAGTGCTCTCTCAAGATTATCAGAGTTACACTATCCGCTTGGATAATTGGGGGGTAGATGTAGGGTTACAGTATAAGTTTCATCTCCCTACAAAGGCACAAGACGAGCTGACACTTGGGCTGACTTATTCACCACGAATGAGGTTTACACCTGAGCTGTTTAGCTACTCCAATAGCAACTTTGGATCGAAAAATAAGCCCAATATCACTAATAACTTAGTGAGAGCAGCCTCTTCGCTCCCTCATAAAGTGGGCGTAGGGCTGGCGTGGGATATGCCTAAGAAGATGACTTTGGCTGCTGACTTTGAAACTCAGCTTTGGGGTGACCAAGCCATCAACAACCCATTCAAGAATGACCAAGTCACCTTTAAGAATAGCTACAGAGGGGCAATTGGAGTACAAGTAACCCCCAATACCTACTCGAGGAGGTATCATGAGAGGATGTACTACCGTGGTGGTATCAACTACCGTAGCTCTTACCTGTCTGTCCCAAGTGTGGGGCAGGTGCAGACCGTAGGAGCATCATTCGGATTAGGGATGCCAGTGACTATGTTTGGCAGTGATAGGACTTCCCTTATCAACCTCACCTTGGAGTATAGTCACGACTTTTCGACCCTCCAAAAGAGCTTTTCGCAAGATATGCTGAAGCTATCGCTAAGCCTGAATTTCAATGAAACTTGGTTTAGAAAACTAAAAATCTACTAACATAATAAACCGAATGCCTCACATGCCATCAAATAGCAAACGAATAGAGGCTGAAGGCATTCAGTCGGAATAAAAAAGGCAACATACTAAAAAAGGAATAACGATGAAAAGAAGTTTTTTACTACTGTCGGCTCTGCTATTGAGCCTGTTTAGCCTAGCATCTGTGAGTGCACAGACTGGGGTGGAGTCGGGGACTCCTTTCGGTCACGGCAATGATAGCATTCAGTGCCGAAGAAATATCACCTTCTATAAGACCTATCACCAGAGTGGCAATTATAAGGATGCCTACGACTTCTGGGAGAAAGTATATACCGCATGCCCTGCAGCGAGCAAGGATACCTATATCATAGGTGCTGAACTGCTAAACTGGAAGGCCGATCAAAGCCAGACTCCAGAGGAGAAGAAGGAGTGGACTAAGAAACTGATGGAGATGTACGATACTCGTATCAAGTACTTCGGTGATGATCCTAAGAGTGGTACAGACTATATCCTCGGCAATAAGGTGTCTGACTATATGCGCCTAATGGGCAATGACTCAGACTATGATATGATCTACGGCTGGCTAGAGCCTGTTGTGAAGGCAAAGGGTGCTGAGACCGATCCACTAGCTCTTTCTCAATTTGCTTATGCTTCTATGGCTAGGATGTTTAAGAATCCTGCCCTTAAGGCTAAGTATGTAGATGAGTATATGATGGTGGATGGCTACTACGACCAAAAGATCAAGGAGCTTGAAGCTGCTGGCGATGAAAAGGGTGTTGCTTCTTATAACACCTATAAGGAGAATGCACAGGCAATGTTTGCACAAAGTGGTGCTGCTAGCTGTGAGGTGATGGAGGAGGTCTATGCTCCACAGGTAGAGTCGCATAAGAATGATAAGGAGTACTTGTCCAAGACCATTGCTCTACTTCAGTCTGTTGGTTGTACCGAGAGCAATGTATACTTCGCTATGTCGGAACACCTATTCAATATCGAGCCAACTGCTGACGCCGCCACAGGTATCGCTAATAAGGCCTTTAAGGAGAATAAGTATAGCCGTGCTCGTGAGTACTACGAGAAGGCTATTGAGCTAAGCACTAATGATGTGAAGAAGGGCGAGATCTACTACATGCTCGCAGTGATGAGCTACAAGCAAAATAGCTATAGTGCAGCCCGCACCTATGCCAATCAGGCGATGAACTTCAAGAGTGGCTTTGGCGCCCCAATGCTACTCATAGCCAACATGTACGCAGCTACTGCTAAGAGCATCTACCCAGATGATCCTATCAAGCAGCGTATCGTTTACTGTCTTGCAGTAGATAAGGCACAGCGTGCAAGGTCTATGGACCCAAGCGTTTCTGCAGAGGCAAGCCAGCTGATCAATACTTATAGCCAGCACTTCCCTGCCAAGGAGGATGTATTTATGCACCCTGACCTTGCTCCAGGTGCTTCCTTTACTGTAGGCGGTTGGATTGGTGAATCCACCACTATCCGCACACGATAAGGCTGCCCCACTTCACCCCTGAGGGGCGAAGAGTCTATGAGTGATACCTCATCACGATATATAAGGAAAAGGATACTAGCACAGCCCGGTTTATGGGTCTGTGCTGGTATCCTTTTTTACATTACTTTCTCCCTTTCGGCTTGTAAAAGCAAGAAGGGAGATACCCTTATCAAGGAGGTGGACACACTCTCCTATTCAATGGTGACAAGAGATATCTCTTCGCTCATCTCGGATAGTGGGATTACTAAGTACAAGCTGGAATCACCCGTTTGGTACACCTACAGCGAGCCTGAGGCTAAGTGGTACTTCCCTGAGGGACTATACGTGGAGCAGTTCGATACTCTTTTCCAAACCAAAGCCTCTATCAAGGCAGATACCGCCTACTACTATCAGGATAAAAAGCTATGGGAATTGATCGGTAATGTTGAGGTACTGAGCCGTGAGGGGCAGAGGTACTTTGGGCATTCTCTCTACTGGGATGAAGAGCTGGCTGAGGTGTACTCTCACGAGCATACCACAATTATCCCTAGTAATGGTCAGCTTATTGAGAGTAAGTATGGCTTCAGAAGCAATCAGAATATGACGCGCTACGAGCTCTACTCTTCCTACGGACATGTAGATGTAGAGGATAAGCCACTCGCTCCTGCCGATAGCACCGCTGTTGCACCGGATAGTATAGTACCTTCACAGCCATATCAAGCTCCCAAGTCTCCAGCCACTCAAAAGTAGTCTATTAAGCAGCCACTATGATATACTTAGCTATCATCATTTGTTTACTTTGCTCAGCTTTCTTTAGCATGTCGGAGATCAGCTTTGTATCAGCCGATCGGCTCAAAGTAGAGCTGGACAAAAGCAGTCAGAATACCCTCTCTCGCATTGCTACCCACTTCTATAAGAATGGCAGCCGATTTATCACTACGGCATTGGTGGGCAATAACATTGTCAATGTGATCTATGGCCTTTTGGTAGCAAAAGCACTGGAGGAGCCACTCACTGCTTTGCTCCATAATGATATAGGGGTGGTGTTGGTACAGACCATTATTTCCACGGCCTTTGTCATCGTATTTGCCGAATATATTCCAAAGGCGATAGGGCAGGCAAAGCCCAATATCGTGATTCGCATCATCACTTTGCCTTTCTTCTTGATCTACATTATACTCTACCCCATCACCCTACTGATCGGGTGGATCAGCAAGCTATTCTTTAAGCTCTTTGGAGTAAAGAATGAGGATGATACAGTGCAACCTCTCACCAAGGTAGACCTCGATTATTTTATTGAGAGCAACGTCAATCAGCAAGAGAATGCCGATGAAGCTCGTATTCTACAAAATGCCTTGGAGTTCTCCGATATTAAAGTCAGAGACTGTCTAGTGCCACGCAATGAAATTACCGCCGTGGGTGACGACCTCACTCGAGAAGAGCTCATTGAGATATTTGATAAAACGGGCTACTCCAAGCTACCTGTATACAAGGAGGATATCGATGATATTATCGGTTATATCCACAGCATTGAGATGTTTAGGATGGGTGATTCACGTGAGTGGCAAAGCCGTATCCTCCCTACAATCTTTATCCCCGAATCCCTTCCAGCGGAAAACGCATTGAAACAACTAATGCAGAAAAAGCGGAGCTTGGCGATAGTGGTAGATGAGCTAGGTGGTACAGCTGGTATGGTCACACTTGAAGATATCGTGGAGGAGATCTTTGGAGATATTGAGGATGAGCACGATACTCAGAGGATTGCTATGCGGAAGGTAGGGGAGAACGAATACATCATCTCGGGTAGGGCAGAGGTAGATACTCTCAATGAACAATTTGATCTACAGATACCTGAGAATGAAGACTATCAGACACTAGCAGGATTTATCCTACATTATAGCCAGGAAATTCCTGATGCAGGGGAGGAGTTTACCATACCTCCGCACTTCCAAATACAAGTGCTAAGGGCTACTGGAAATAAGATAACTTTGGTGCGATTACGTAAGATAGAGTCTTGAGGCAAGACAAGACAATAAAGATATTTAGAGATATGTATAGGACAACAACTTGTGGTGCACTTCGTGCAGCCAACGTCGGAGAGGAAGTAACCCTCGCAGGATGGGTACAGAGAAATCGCCGTATGGGAGGAATGAGCTTCATTGACCTTCGCGATAGATACGGCATCACACAACTAGTATTTAGCCAAGAGCACAATGCTGAGCTGGCGGAGAAAGCTGCTCACCTAGGCCGTGAGTACGTGATTCAGGTAAAAGGAAAGGTGGCTGAGCGCTCATCGAAAAACGACAAGATAGCGACGGGAGATATTGAGGTGATTGTCACCTCTCTCACGGTGCTCAATCAGTCGGATACCCCTCCATTTACCATCGAAGATCAGTCGGATGGCGGTGATGAGCTACGTATGAAGTACCGCTATCTCGACCTGCGTCGTTCCCCCGTTCGTCGTAACCTAGAGCTACGTCATAGGATGGGCATTGCTATTCGTCAGTACTTAGACGGCCTCAATTTCCTCGAGGTAGAGACCCCAGTACTTATCAAGTCAACGCCCGAGGGGGCAAGAGACTTTGTGGTGCCTAGCCGAATGAACCCAGGTGAGTTTTACGCTCTGCCACAGTCGCCTCAGACCTATAAGCAACTGCTGATGGTGGCTGGCTTTGACCGCTACTTCCAGATTGTGAAGTGCTTCCGTGATGAGGACCTTCGTGCCGACCGCCAACCAGAGTTTACCCAGATAGACTGCGAGATGTCATTCGTGGAGCAAGAGGATATTATCAATACTTTCGAGGGGCTAAGCAAGCATCTCTTCCACGAGATCCTAGGGATAGAGCAGTCCGAAGCCTACCCACGCATCAGTTGGCATGATGCCATGAAGTACTATGGTAGCGATAAGCCCGACACCCGCTTTGGTATGCGGTTTGTAGAGCTAATGGAAGTGCTGCAGGGGCATGGCTTCAAGGTATTCGATGAAGCAAAGTACATCGGAGGTATCTGCGTGAAAGGCGCTGCTAGCTACACTCGCAAGCAGCTAGACCAACTCACGGAATTTGTAAAGCAACCTCAGGTGGGAGCCAAGGGAATGGTCTACGCTAGAGTGGGTGAAGACGGCACGGTAAAGAGCAGTGTGGATAAATTCTACAGCCAAGAGGTGCTCCAACAGTTGGCTAAGACTATGAAGGCAGAGGCGGGCGACTTGATCCTGATACTGAGTGGCGACGATGCGATGAAAACTCGTAAACAGCTCGGTACCCTCCGACTTCATGTGGCCGACCAAGAGGGGCTGATGGATCCAAATACCTTCTCCTGCCTATGGGTGGTAGACTTCCCTCTACTCGAGTGGGACGATGAAACCCAGCGCTACTACGCTATGCACCACCCCTTCACTTCACCAAAGCCCGAGGATATTCCACTCCTTGATACCAACCCAGGCGAAGTGCGTGCCAATGCCTATGATATGGTAATCAACGGTGTAGAAGTGGGTGGTGGCTCTATTCGTATCCATGATAGCCAACTGCAGAAGAAGATGTTTGAAGTCCTTGGATTTACTGACGAAAAGGCCGAGGAGCAGTTCGGATTCCTGATGAATGCCTTTAAGTACGGTGCCCCTCCTCATGGTGGTATCGCTTATGGCTTCGACCGCTGGGTATCATTATTTGCCAAGCTGGATAGCATCCGTGACACCATCGCTTTCCCAAAGAATAACTCCGGACGCGATGTGATGATCGATGCCCCTTCTCGCCTTGATCAAGAGCAGCTCGACGAGCTCTCCCTATCGCTCGCACCACAGAAAAAGAATTGATTTAACTAGACAAAACAAATTGACATGAAAAAGATTACAAGCTATTTATCCATTGTGGTACTGACCTTTGCACTCGCAGCGTGCTCTGTGATAGGTGGAAATACCCCCGAAAAGGTGTCGGAGGACTTCTTCAACTACCTCAACCAAGGCAATAAAAGTGAGGCGATGAAATTGATTTCTAGTGATGCCTCAGCCCTAAGCGATACAGAGGTCTCTCTAGCAATAGAGGGATTAAAGGTCGTATCTAAGTCACTAAAGGTATACAATGCCATTGCGGATAAAGAGGTCAGCACCAATGTCGCTGATTATGTCTCTTTTGATGAGAAAAGCAAGGAGGATAACCAAGCAACCGTAGAGATGACTATAGATACCAAAGAAGCCATTGGCGATAATGGAGGCCAATTCAAAACCTCTACTATCTATCTAGTCAAAGAAGAGGGCAACTGGAAGATCCAAAGCATCCGCTAACCAGCTTCCCCCTCACTTATATAATTAAATACCCGTGGACCGCTTGTCGCTCCACGGGTATTTTTTATATCTTATACCGACGGGCCTGCTCCAGCTCCCGCTTCATATCCCGCTCCTTGAGATCTTGGCGCTTGTCGTATTGTTTCTTACCCCTTGCCACACCTATCTCCAGCTTCGCAAGCCCCTTAGCATTAATATAGAGTTTTAGTGGCACAATGGTTAGCCCCACATTCTTCACCACCTCCGCCAGCTCCCTGATCTCCTTTTTATTGAGGAGTAGTTTGCGGTCACGCCGAGCCGTGTGATTATTGTAGCTACCATAGAAGTACTCAGGGATATAGATATTCTTAGCCCAGACCTCCCCACGATCCACGATACAAAACGTATCCACCAGAGAGGCCTTGCCCAGGCGTAGCGACTTGATCTCGGTCCCCAGCAACACCAATCCAGCAGTGTAGGTATCGAGTATCTCATAGTCAAAGGTAGCCCGTCTATTCTTAATCAACACACGAGTCCCAAACTTCGCCTTATCTTTATTCTTCTTCGCCATAACTCCGCAAAGTTAATCAAATCCACCGACACCACCTACGCCTCCACCTTGTGGCGATAGGGGTCCCCCTGCAAAGCACAACTCAAACGATACAGAAAAATGGGAGAAAATAATGCCTCCAAAGCCCGATTTATAACGGCTTGATATCCACCGCCATATAGAAGTGAAAACTGAGTTGCAACTAACCGATCGGCGAGTTGCAACTAAACAATTGCCGAGTTGCAACTAAGCATTTGCTTTGTTGCATCTCCACTTTTACCCTACTTGCATAGAGGTTTTATAGAAGTGCTTCATTGAATGATCAGGTGTTCGTGCTGCGCCTCTAGCACATGGGCTACGACAAGTCGGTCTGACTGATAACTTAAGTATATACTTCTAATGCGGATGCTCTACTTTTAGAGATAGGGCTAAAGGCATTATGATAATCAATTTGATCCTCTCATACAAAGGATGATTCCCCACCATACGACTAATCAAAGGGTTCAATACAATGAAACTCCTAATGCATTAGTGCCAAGATTCTATTGATTGTAATGCTATTAGATAAATTATTGCTAACTTTGGGTGTAAAAGCAATAAGTGTTGTTAATGTTTTGATGTGTTAACAGTAAAACTTTATCAGATTATAGCTCATTAAAGCCTGTGGATAACACACACTAACGACTAACAATCTATCCTACTTTTAGTAAAACTTAAAACAACAAACAGTATGAAAATGGTCAAAACTTATGCTGCAGGCTGGGTGCGGTATACGATCTTATCCCTTATGCTTGCACTATGGGTAGCCCCATCTGCACTAGCTCAGACCGTGACCGTTACTGGTACGGTTCATGATACCGAAGGGTATGAAGTGATCGGTGCTTCAGTAACCGTAGTAGGGCACCAAGGTCTAGGCATTGCCACCGACCTCAATGGAGCTTTTAAGTTGCAGAATGTACCCTCTAATGGCACTCTGCGCATCTCCTTTGTAGGTATGAAGACTCAAGACATCCCACTTAATGGACGTACTCACATAGAGGTGATCCTAGAGCCTGATAATGAGCTTCTTGATGAAGTAGTGGTGACCGCTCTCGGAATTAAGCGTGAAAAGAGGTCGCTCGGCTACGCTATTCAGGAGCTAAAAGGCGAGGACCTCCTCTCCTCAAGAGAGTCCAATGTCACCAATGCCCTTTCGGGTAAGATCGCAGGTCTTCAAGTAGTCAAAGGTGGTGGCGGTATTGCTGGCTCCTCAAAAATTGTACTCCGTGGTAATAACTCCCTCACAGGCGATAACCAACCGCTTATCGTGGTGGATGGCGTGCCAATGGACAACTTTACAGGAGCTTCCAATAATGACTTCTGGAACCCCTCTCTTGATATGGGTAACGGATTAGGCGACCTCAATCCTAATGATATCGCCTCCATGTCGGTTCTTAAGGGAGCTAGTGCAGCAGCCCTTTATGGCTCACGAGCAGGAAATGGTGTGATATTGATTACCACCAAGAGTGGGCAGGCTCAGAAGGGGCTCGGCATCAGTATCCATTCCACTACGGGCTTTGAAACCATATTTATGGTACCTAAGGTACAGAAAAGCTATGCCCAAGGCTCGTACGGTGTGTTTGATACCGAGTCGGGCGCCAGCTGGGGACCTAAGATTGAGGGTCAAGAGGTCACCCATTGGGATGGCACTAAGGCACCTCTAGCATATTATGACAATATCGCTAACTTCCTCAACACAGGTATCAATACCCAAAACTCTGTAGCACTCTCTAGGCAACTGGGCAAGGGATCATCGGTATACGCTTCGATTACTCACTCCTATAATAAGGATATGACTCCAGAGTCAAAGCTCAACCGTCTCAACATGATCACGAGATTCGTCTCCAAGTTTGGAGCCGATGATGCTTGGACCGCCGATGCCAAAGTTCAGTACATCAATACCAATGTACATAACCGCCCCATCGCAGGTAACCGCTCCGAAAACTACTTCGGAACACTCCTCACCATGCCTGGCAACGTAGATATCACACAGCTTAGACAAGCCGTTAATGATATGGGATACCATATCTGGTACAATCCAAAGTCAGGGCTCAACCCTTACTGGGCTACTAAGTACAGTCAAAATGATGACCAGCGTGACCGCTTCCTGATTAGCGGTTCGCTAAAGTATCAGTTTACAGACTGGCTATCGGCAGAGATCCGTTCAGGTGCAGATATCTACACCACCAACAACGAGAGCAAGATGTATGCCTACGGACCTATCAAGGCCAATGGCTCCTACAGCACCTCCAAGGATGTATTTAAGGAGACCAACCATAGCTTCTTGATTACCGCTGGCAAGGATGAGCTATTTGGTGACTTCGGTCTTCACGGAACCTTCGGAGGCAACTTGATGCACCGCAGCTTCTCTAGTATTGGTGTGACAGTTGGTGAATTGACCGTCCCCAACCTCTTTAGCGTCAATAATAGCAAGGGAATGCCTGCACTACCACAGTCAGCGAGTGAGCACAAGATCAATTCGCTTTACGGAACATTGCAGCTCAATTACGCTGGTATGGTCTATCTTGATCTCACCGGTCGTAACGATTGGTCCTCTACATTGAGCAAGGCCAATAGATCCTTCTTCTATCCATCGGCCAGCCTTTCATTCATCTTCTCAGAAGCACTTAGAAAAGCGACAAGTAGCGACCTATCGTGGCTTACCTTTGCCAAGATTAGAGGTTCGTACGCATCAGTGGGTAACGATATGGGCCCTTACCAGCTCTACAATACCTACTCCATCAATAAGGATCCTAACGGCAATGTAGTAGCTTCAAAAAATGAAGTGCTGTTCAACTCAGACGTAAAGAGTGAGCTGATCCACTCCTGGGAGGTAGGTCTGGAGGCTAAGTTATTAGATAGCCGCCTCAATTTTGACCTCGCTTTCTATAAGTCCAATGCCGTTAATCAGCTACTCAATATCCCAATCAATGGTCTTGAAGGATATAAGTATAAAAAGATCAATGCAGGAGATATTGAGAATAAGGGATTTGAGCTGATGGTTAATGCAGTCCCTGTCATCACGAATGACTTCACATGGGACCTTACACTCAACCTCTCCAAGAACGTCAATACGGTTAAGGAGCTAGCAGAGGGCGTGACACAGTACCAGCTAGGCGCCTTTGACAATGTCCATGTACTTGCCGCTGCTGGCGAGCGCTATGGTGTGATCTACGGAACCAAGTTTGCTAGAGTGGAAGACGAGAAGAGCCCTTACTACGGCAAGGTAATTGTAGATGAAGAGGGAATTCCTACCGCAGCCCCTGGCTCACATTACCTAGGTAATCAGCAGCCAGACTTTATGGCCGGTATCACCAATACCTTTACCTACAAAAACCTCTCACTCAGTTTCCAGATTGATGGTCGCTTTGGAGGTAAGATATTCAGCTTCACCAATCGTATGCTTAAGGCCAATGGTCGCTCCTATGTGACGGCACCTGATGGTAATAGAGATAAGATCACTTATGATGGCGTACAGCTCGTCAATGGTAAGTATCAACCTAATACTGCTAAGACCGATCCTCAAGACTTCTGGACCAAGCTAGAGAGCAGGAGTAGTGGCAATGTAGGTATCACTGAGGAAAACCTTTTCGATGCCACCAACATCAGGCTTCGTAACCTCTCAATCAACTACGTGCTACCACATAAGCTGCTCGACGGCACAGCTATTCAGGGTGCTTCCATAGGGCTCTCTGCCAATAACCTCTGGATGATTAAGAGCTATATGGATGGTGTCGATCCTGAATCGGTGTATGCGACTGGCTCCAATGCTGTAGGACTAGAGGCGCTTGCCCCACCTACCAATCGCTCTTATTATATCAACCTATCGATTAACTTTTAAGCCTAATAAGAGAATAATATATTTATGAAACATCTTAATATTATACTTGTAGGACTGGCGACACTCCTCTTAGGTGGCTTGGTAACTGCCTGTAGCGACTTTGACGACCTTAATAGGAGTCCTTTCGAAGCGGGTGCCAACCAAGTACAGGTGGAGTACTTTATAAATAATGCCATTATTAGTGCACAGATGAATCCCGACGTGGCTGAGCGTTCCTTTGTCCTCTATTGGAAGGATGCTGGCCATATGGATCGCATTGGTTCACTCTCTCAAAACTTCACCAACGACGGGTGGACTCAAGCTTACTTTGACCAAGTAACCTCTTGGCTCACCCACATCAATTCTGCTATCTCTCTATACCAAGAGCAGAAGGCAGAAGGTAATACCAAGACCTATAGCAATAATCTCTATCAAGTGGCACGTATTTGGCGTGTCTACCTGATGAGTGAGTTTACCGACAACTTCGGTACCATGCCTATCAATAGCTTCCAGGGAGAAAAGGTACAGTTCAATACCACTGAAGAGGTTTACACCTTTATGCTCAAGGAGCTCAAAGAGGCAGTGGCTGGTTTTGACACCAATACCGTGAGTGGCGACATTACTAATCTTGACCCTGCTTACGGTTACGATTTCGACAAGTGGGCAAAGTATGGCAACTCGCTGCGTATGCGACTAGCAATGCGTATCTCAGGAGCCAATCCTACTTTAGCAAAAACTGAGTTTGAAGAGGCTGCAAAGGGAGGTAAGTATATCTCTACATTTGATGACAATTTCGCCGTACAGGAGCGACCAGGTTGGGATGCCCTTACTGGCGTGATGAGCCGTGAGTGGAATAATCAATTCCTCTCTCCTACGCTCAACAACCTTTATCTCGGTCTCGGTGGCATCACTTCAGAGGTACAGGTGGGTGCCTATGCTAGGTCTGCTGTAGAGAAGCTTAATAAGGATCGTGAAGAGCCCATCAATCTTAAGTTCAGTGAGCCCGACTATATGGGCGTAAAGTGGGAAGGCTACTTTAGCACCAAGACCAACGACCCATCAGCAGGCTATTGGAGCGATGGGCTGCCCTACAGCATTGATCCACGTGCTTACAAGGCCTATAATATCCCTGGTGATATTAATAACCCACACTTCAATAAGTACCCCTCTTGGAATACTGGCGTTGTCACTAATACAGAGCGGCCATTGTTACTCCCAAAGCAGGAGGGAAGTGAAAAGCAAGAAACTTTAGCGAAGGTTAATTCAGCTTTTGCATGGAATATCTCTACCCCTGGCAATTGGGGCGAGATGGATCCTATCAACAAAGTTTATAGCTTCCCAGGTTCTATGCCAAGGCTGGTCAATGAGTTTCGGAATAGTAGCATGAAGCGAGTATTCTTTGGCTCTTGGGAGAGCTACTTCCTTTTGGCCGAAGCAGATATTAAGGGTTGGTCGGTAGGAATTGATGCCAAGGAGGCGTACGAAGCTGGTATTAAGGAGAGCTTTACCTACTGGGATAAGTGCTTCCCTGATAATATGATCTCAAAATATCTCACCGAATACCTTGCCTCTGAGGATTACAATAGAGTGGGTACCTCTGTGAGCTGGGATCATACGGCTGAGCCACCAGCTACTAAGGAGGTAAGTTATCTTGATGGCAAAACCAAAGAGATGAAAAAGGCTACCTTTACCTATCCTGCTAATCAACTCTATAAGAATGGACAGGTGAAGAATGACCACCTCACCAAGATCATCACGCAGAAGTTCATCGCACAAGTGCCATGGTTGCCACTCGAGACATGGAGTGACCATAGAAGACTTGGCTTGCCATTCTTTGAGAACCCCGTAGTGGAAAAGACCATCGAAGGCTTCGATGCACTGACCACTACCAACTATATGGAGAGCAAGTGGGAGTTCTTCCCACAGAGACTGCCATTCCCTACCTCTCTTAAGAATAACGTGCCTGAATCCTATAAGGACGCAGTGGATAAGCTGGGAGGACCAGACAACATATACACTAAAATGTGGTGGTCTGCAAAACCCTAAGAGGTTCATTAAATAATTAATCCTCCACTTGGAGGTAATAAGAGAGCCACTTCTAGATCGCTAGAAGTGGCTCTCTGCATACAATAGTCTTATTTCAACACCACCTGGGGAAGGGCGAAGGACCTCACGGGAGTCCTTACCTCATCGGGGGTGTCTTTATCGCGGGCACCTTATCGGACAGGTCGGAAAAACGATGCCTAGTCCGACTTGTCCGACTCGTCCGATTTGTCCGATAAGGCACCACCGATAAGGTACCCCCAGCCAAAGCATCCGACAGGGTGCCATTCAGCTAGCCCTCGGTCAAGACTCGCAGAGCCATTCTGCAACTTCCAGAAGTGTGCAACTGGGTTGCGAGCGATAATATCTACCTTTGCGGGCGGAAGGGGGAAGTGATTAGTACATATTGTATATTTTATGAGGCGATTATTTTTGTTGGTATCCCTACTGATGATGGTAGGCGTTTTGGGAGTTTCGGCACAGGAGCTCCGAGGAGTAGTATATGACGAAGCTGGGGAACCCCTTCCCTATGCCACCATTAAGGTGAAAAGCATCGGGGAGGGCAAGGTGCTTACTGGGGGCGTAACTCGTGACGATGGCTCTTTCGCATTACAGATAGGCAATCATCAGTTACCACTATTGCTCGAGGCGAGTTTGATCGGCTTTGCTCCAAAGGAGGTGAAGTGTGAACGCTTCACCGACTACAAGATCATACTAGAAGAGAGTGCCTTAGTGCTGGAGGAGGTCTCGGTCACTGCCAATCGCATCACACACCGAATGGTTGCCGGTGGCATCAGTACCTCCATTGAGGCATCACCACTGTCTCACCTTTCGGATATTTATAGTGTGCTCCGAGGCGTGCCACTAGTAGAGATCGAAGGTACGGAGGTGCGGGTAGCCGGCAAAGGAACCCCGATCATCTATATCAATGACCGACTGATGACCGACCCTAATCAGCTACGCAACCTCAAGCCTTACCTCATTCGTGATATTGAGGTGCTCACCAATCCTGGTGCCAGGTATAGCTCTTCCACCGAGTCGGTGATCAAGATCTACACCAAGCGAGAGCAAGGTACTGGTCTCAGTGGGGAGGTAAAGCTCGATCTATTCAATCAGATTGGTAGTCCTATAGGTTATCAGCCTTACCTTCGCCTCAATTATCGGCACAATAATTGGGACTTCTTCACTAGTGTGATGTACCAAGATGAGCAAACTAATCACTCCTTCCCTTCTCTTCGCACTCACGGTAAAACTGATCAAAGCGAGTGGATCAATCAATCGACCACCAAGCACAAGGAGGGGGTACAGACGCAGGAGTATACCATTGGAATTAACTACGAAGATGAGGTGCAGAGTGCTGGTTTTAGGTATCGCATTGCTGCTGAAAAGGAGAATTCTTGGATGTACTCCGACCTCACCAGCCATCATATCAAGCCTACTCCCGAAGTGGTGGAGCGTTACTTTAGCAAGTCCCAGACCCTGAAGCCATGGAATATCTCACACCGCCCCAATCTCTACTACCTTAGGAGGTTTGGGGATTGGAAGGCACAACTTGACCTCGACTACTACCAGACTGGTATGAGCCAATCTACCGAGAAAGCTGATGAAGGGCTTACCGAGGCATACGAGCTTTCGGGCGTGGAGAATAGGCATGGAGCCAAGTATCAATCGGGCGGTGCACGTTTAGACGTCGCTGGACCACTCTGGGGCGGTCGACTTGAGTTGGGTGGTGAGTACTCTAAGGTACATAACCGCTTCTATAATCAGCTAGATGCCAGTCTCAACCTTAGCGATCTAGATAGCGAGCAGAGGGAGCAGCTACTAGCTCTTTATCTGGAGTATCAGCGCAAGATAGCTTCCGAGTGGAGCGTCACCGCCGGACTACGCATGGAGCACCTCGAGAATAAGTATATAGATAAGGGGGTATTAGATCCCGATAAGAGCCATACCACCACCAATCTATTCCCTACACTGGCAGTCTCAGGCTGCCTATGGGGCGTGCGGACCGAGCTCTCCTTCAGGAGCCGAATCCATCGACCTAGCTATATAGAGCTACAGCCACAGTACCTATACGTGAGCCGATATGAGTACAAAGTAGGTGACCCCAACCTCAAGGACGCCATCGACTACTCCACCGCACTCACCCTCAATAAAAGCTGGTTCACCACCATCCTCAGCCATACCTATAGCCGCGACTGTCTCACCCCAGAGACCGCACTATTTACAGACCCCACTACTGGAGTGGTACGCCCTTATATTACCCTTTTCAAGACCGTGAATGCCCCTCCACACCACGGGTTATCGGCAGCAATGGTCGCCAGCCCTACCATTAAATGGTGGAAACCCACCTTTACCCTACGCCTCTCCAAGATGATCGGCTACGACCTATGGAACTTCGAGGAGCGGATCACCAAGCGCAAGGCAACTCTTGCCCTCAGCGTGGCCAATCAATTCACGCTCCCCAAGGAGATTAGTATGGTATTCAATGTAGGTTACACCCCATTTGGCAACGAAGATAATATGGAGTTCACAGCCCCCATCCTCACCAGCTATGCCGAGATCTCCAAGCGGTGGCTTAAGGAGCAAAACCTCGTCACCACCCTCTCCGTTAGCAACCTCTTCAATACCACTCATTCGGTACGTACCGCTACTAGGTACAGCGTGATGGAATCCACCGAGCATGTGCCACCACACATCGCCTTCACCATCTCCTACCGCTTCAATAGCTCCAAGGATAAGTACCAAGGCACCGGTGCCCTCGAGTCCGTCATCGACCGTATGAAAGTAGATCACGACTAACCAGTGCCTCATCGAACAGGTACCTCACCAGACAAGTCGGACAGGTTGGCAAATCATCGCCACTGTCCGATTTGTCTGTTCTATCCGACTTGTCCGATGAGGCCCACCCCCATACCGTAGATCAACTTCGTGTGATGCCACCTTGAATAAAAAAAGCGAGTGACTGCCACTAAGGTAGTCACTCGCTGAAATTTATAGGATTATTATGGTTACTTCACCTCGATAGGTAATGTGCCATAAATGTTGCCATCATAATCCTTTACGAGTAGAGTTGTTTTGCCTACTCTTTCGCCATAGATGGTAAGCTCTTCTCCCCACCACGATTTATATGCGGTGGCTATTGAGGAGTTAGTCGTATTGTAGTTAAGGTTCCAATCTGCAACTCCAGAGTTATTGGCCAATACTCTGATGTCAATTTTTGAACCTGCTTGAACAACTACACTAGGTACAGAGAATTCAATCAATTGTTGAGGTGCTTTCACTACTACCTTAGTAGAGACTTCATTGCCTGAAATGATGTCTTTAATAGTTAGTAAGGATTCACCCTCCTTATGTGGAATGAGTTTTACCGTCTTATTGACCAATGTAGCGGTGATGACCTCTTCATCCTCAACCACTATCTCATAGTTTCCATTACCGGTGTAGATCTGAACATTCTTTTCACTACCCTCATAGAAATAGACTGTGAGTTCATCCGTATCATCAATTGTGGTAACGAATGGCTGTAGCGTGGTGGTTAATTTAATCTCCTTAACCTGTTCGGTAATATTGTCCTTAACCGTGATGGTTCCTTCGCCTACTGCTGTTGCTGTAAGGATAATGGTATTGCGATTGACCACGATCTTCACTAACTCAGGCTTATCACAAGTAATGGTGTAGTCACCTGATCCACTCGTGATAGAGATATTCTTGCTGTCTCCAGTAGGTATAGTTACTTCATAGGTATTGAGAAGCAGTGGAATAGGTGTGATTTCAACATTGATGCTTTTCGTGAAGCCAAGCTCGGTATCTTTGATAGTGATAGTGCCAGTTGCCACCTTCTTAGCTGTAAATACGAAGTTTTGCTCTTGGAAGTAGTAAGTACCCAATGCAGGGTCACTTAGCTCAGCTTCGTACTTTGAGGAGCCATTGAGGATCGTTACAATGCTGGTGGCACCTACCGAAGTCTTAAGCTCACGGTGAGAGAGCTTCAAAACTGGCTCGGCCTCTATGCTCACCTTGATCTCCTTGCTTTGATGTGATACTTTATCGGTGATGGTCAGTAGGGTCTCGCCTATTTTGATACCAGTGAGGGTAACGCTCTCCTTGGTGACTGAAGCAGTCGCTATACCTATCTGTGGTATGGAGACTAGATAGTTACCTGAGCCACTCTTAATAGGTATTTCGAGTGACTGATTTGGCTGTAGTGTGGCTTCGGATAGCTCTACTACTAGGTTTGGCACCTCTTTCTGCTCCTCATTGGGCTGGTCATTGTCACAAGAAGTGAGAGCAAAGAGAGCCATCACGAGGATAAGTCCTTTGGATAGTATATTTTTCATGTCTCTAAATTCTTTTGCTGTAATTATTTACCCTTTGGTCCTATAAAGTGAGGGCCAGAGTATATACAATCTTCGCCGTAGAAGACTTGAGTAATCTCGGAGAGCTGTGCTGCAAAGCTATCACAATTGTCCTTCGTTACTGTCATATTGAAGATCATCAGGCACTGCATCTTTTCATTAAGAATAGAGCGTGCAGTTGATGCTCCTCTGCTTAATTGATTGTAGCTAGCTTGAATTGATTTGTTGCCAAACCGATTGTTGGGGATACCAATCGTGCTAGGGCCAGGAACACCGTAATCAGTCCAACCGTAGTCGATATAGTCGGCTGCAGTCTTTCCCGTCTCATCTGTCCTATCTGCTCTAAATGGTGAGTTGTACTCGTAGTGGGTAATTAGTGTATTGGGCAGGGTCTCACGTAGTGCTCGTAGGAACCATAGCCCAGACTGCTCCTTATATCTTAGGTCGGGAAGCTTATGATATTCTGCATACTCTTCGTCCACGTCCCATCCGTCAATGCCCGCCTTTTCAGACCAGTACTTCAACTGACTAGCAAAGTCTAGTGCCTCTTCGTAGCTCTGGAAGTTGTGATATCCTACACCATGGTGATTGGGTAGAATGTCCATAATGAGTTTGATCCCCCTATCGCGAATTGGCTTGATGAACACATCAGGATTATTGACAATAGGTTGAAGCTCACTATTGAAGAATAGTACACGTCTCTGATTGGTGAGGTCGTAATTCATATTGGCAGCAAAGCATACGATCATATCGAATACTGGTAGCTTGCTATCCTTTAGCACGAAGTTGGCGATATTGCGGGGATCCCAATCGTTGGTCTCTACATAAGCAACCATCTTGATAGGCTCGGTATAGCCCTCTACAGTTGGGAGTGGCTTTTTATTTTCCTCGGAGAGAGGCACAAAGGCACCCATTAGAGGAACCTTGATGAAGTGTGCTACCACTTGATCATCTATTTTTACCAAAACTGGCAAATTGTAGATGCTGTAGGGAAGCTCCTCTATCCCTGTGAGAGTGGCTTCTATTACCTTATGAGTAGCGTCTGCTCCATCCTTGAGGGCAAGGGTTGCATTGCCTTCAGGCAATATGGTGTATTGACCGAAGGGGTCTTTTTTCTTGAGTGCTCCTAGCACCTTACTATAGGTCTCTTCGTCGTAAGGAAGTAGCTCTATGGTAGATTCTTTGCTAGGTAGTGTCACGTTGAGGTCTACAGTGCCGTCATAGTACGTGGTACTGAATAATTGCTCGCCTGTCTCAGCATCTACGATGCTAGGCTCACCAAGGAGTACCTTCTCCTCTAGAGGGTCAGGTCCGGGCATCTCTATAGTGAGATTCTTTTGACAACCTACAGTGAGGAGAGCCATTGAAGCCGCTCCAAGTAGGGTGAAGATATACTTTTTCATATTTATATTCTTTCTTTATCTGCTTACTTCTCTACACTCTCAAGTGGACTATCAAGCGTTACTACATTTACTTTAGGGTCGGCACCGCCTTGCTGTACCCTAAGGACGAGATCGTGTCCATTGCCAGTAAGATCGGTGACTGTAGCTCCTTCTGCAGCATCCATCTTCCAATAGGCAAGTAGTGCTGGGTTGGTAGGGTCTTCTTTCAGCATATGCTCTAAGAGCTCAGCAGGTTTACGGACACTTTTCCATACACGCACCTCAGCAAGCATGGCATATAATCCTCTGCCCCCGCTATAGCTTCTGCCAATATACCACTTGTCTCCTCTTGGAACGATGGAGCAAGGCTTCCTGAATGAAGATTTCATCTCGCCATCTATGTAAACTGTAACAATTTGAGTGGCTGCCTCGTAAGTGAAAGCAACGTGATACCATGCCTTGGTCTCAAATGGCAAGTCAATCACTTCACCAGCAGCTTGGAGTTTATTCCCTGGTACTCCAGCATCACCAAAGCGGAGTAGTGTGCCGCCCTCTATACCCATAAGGGTAGAAATTTGTGCCTCACCTTCGTCTTCAGAGTCTCTGAACTTTTGTGCATTTACCAAGCACTCCATAGTGAAGTCGCCCCTATGTGAAAAGTCTTTTGCAAGGTCAAAGTAGAAGTCTCTAGTGAGTAGTACAGCTTTTTTGACTTGTACTTTATTCTCTTCCCTCAATAGAGTAAAGATAACCACATCATTTGGTTTATTCATCTTCGCTCCATTAATAGGGTCAAGTCTGAGGGCAAATGTATAGATTTCATCAAACTCGATCTCGTCAGTGAGGTTGATAGTGACAGAAATTGGCTCACTAGTAACTGCAAAAGCAGGAATTGGTGTGATCTCCTTAGGAATTGAAATGGCTGATGAAGGCAGTAGCTTTACATTGCCTTTACCATATTTTTTTGCTGCTTCTTCATCAATTGATATGGAGATGGCCTTCTCACCCTCAGTAGATAGCGTAAGATGAGCTCTGAGGTCAATAGTGGTCTGCTCAATCTCAGGCTTATCGATCTCTATGCTGCGTAAGGTATAGGGGTCGGCCAACTCGGTCTTGTCTTTCGTAATGATCTCTAGGGTGGCACTTTGCTCAGTGAGCTCTCCGCCTTCAAGGTGCTTCTCTTTGTCGCACGAAGCTAGAGCTAGAGAGATCAAGAGAAGTACGATGCTCTTACATACCCAGTTATTTGTATTCATAGTGTTGTCGTCTTACTTGTTTAATACTCTTTGCTTATCAATGAGAGAGGTAAGGGTGCCGTAAGGCATCGTCTCTACTACATTGCTGGCATCTAGCTCTGTGTGGTAATACGCCACGCCTGCCTTATTGGGTGCTTGCCAGTAAAGAATGGATTGCATACGAGGTAGCTCGTCTAGTGAGAAGTGGGTCTCATCCATAAAGCCCTCTTTCTGATCTTTTCCCTTGAAGCTTGCAGAGGGTAGATACCTATTGTCTTTCCATTGGAGTGCCTCACTCTCAAAATTTGAGAGACGGTATTCCAATACCTTCTTATTGAAGATGATCCAAGTGGCTTTCTCGATCTCCGCACGAGCTTCCTCATAGGGTGCCTCAATAGCTAGAAAGGCTTTGTTGGTACCACCAGCTACGGCTGTGATCTTGGAGAGTAATTGGGTAGTCTCTTCCTTGGTAATCAATTGGAAGTTCTCAGGGAGCTTTACACAGACACCGTCGAAGCCATATTTGCTAATCGCTTCAAGCTGCTCTTCGGTGTCTTTAGTCGCCTTGGTTAGAGCATTGGTATGTAGCTCTTCGGTAAGGGACTTTTCGAGATTTGCGAGTTGCTCAGCTTGCTCTTCGGGTGTTAGTGGAGTCTCTAAGTCTTTCCAGCTATTTCTAAGTTTATCGCGCTGACGCTTAAACCTTGTCTTGAGCTCATCGGCATACTGAGTGTCAATGGCGTGGAAGTCAACAGCATTCAGTACCTTGGTCTTCTTTACTTGTTGTGTGGTAGATAGGTCTTTCTCCATCCAACCGAGTAGTTGGTGTCGGCTTTCCTTCACTACAATCACATCCAGATAATCAGGTAGTCTGTAGAGCTGTGCACCTGAACCACCATCAGCACCCCATCCATAGTGCATAGCCATGACGATGGGTCGGCCAAGTAGGCTATTTTTATAACTCTCAAGAGTTTCGGTATTGATTTCATTGCGTGGGGTAACCACCTCAGCAGGCTCTATCCTTACATTCTTATTGCAAGAGAGCAGTGCGAGACCTATGATTGTGGCAAGTACCCACTTAGTCATTTTCTTATTCATAACGATTACTTCCTCATCTGTTTAGTTTCTTTTTGCCCACCATAGGGGTGCTCCATAGCTATCTTTACCTCCGATATCTTGGATGGCGGCAGCTACGTTTGTGGCATTCTGAGTCTTCTCGCTTGAGACAAACTTTAGGCGTTGCATACCGCCAGTGTCTCTTCCATTGACTTGGGTGATTTGTTGTACCTCACCTGAACTGGAATTGACAACTGCTGGGAGAAGGTTGGGGTAGCCTGTCCTACGCCACTCGCTCCACGCCTCTACAGTATTATAAGGGAAGAGCGCGATCCACTTTTGAGTGATGATCTTGGCCTTTTGCTTCTCTACATCGCCATTGGCATCGTCCCAGCTGACTGTGATATCAGAGCTAAAGTCGGGTAAACTAGTCTCAGGTAGAACTTTATCAACAAAGCCACCTCGCTTATTGGTGTTCTGTAGATACTCCTCTGGTAGTTCTACACCCCATTGCTCACAAGATAGGCGGATACCCTCTTCATAAAGCTCTTTTGCCGATTTATCGCTAACGTTCCAACCAAGCAACTTACCTTCGGCTTTCAAGAAGGCCACCTCAGCTGCGGTAAGCAGATAGATGGGGCTTGATGACGTAATATTAGGGCTAGAGTAGCTAGAGATGATTGCCGCATCGTCTTTGATAGAGCTGCTAGGTGAGCGTAAGCCAAAGGGCTTTCCGTCTCGTACTTTAGTAAAGTATGCATCTGTACGAGGGTCATTGAATGCTAACAGATACTCTACGATATCAGCTCCAACTCGAGAGTCGTTCCACCCATTGGTTTTTGCTAAAGGATTGTCGGTGCTTGGTGTCTTAGCATTCAGAGCGTTGGTTTCAATCACCCCATTAGCAACTGCCCACTCAGCATACTCCTTAGCTAGTTCGGGAGCTACTCCAGATATGCGGATAGACATACGAAGAATTAGTGATCTTGCGTAGGTAGCCCAGTTTCTAAGGTTACCGCCATACATCTCATCATAATCTGCATACATGGCAGAAGCACCTGCAGGGCCCATCAAAGACTCTGATGCTTTCTTTAGGTCCTCAAGCATATTTTTGTAAAGCTCCTCTTGAGTGTCGTAAGGAACAGAAAGGTTGGCACCATTAACCTTTGAGTATGGTAGAGGGCCATAAATATCCGAGATATAGTGAGTGATAGCCACTCTCGTAATGGTGGCAAGTGCCATTGCAGGATGGTTGATATCACCATCAGTAGCACCATAAACACTCATATAGTCTGGAAGAAGGTGCTTGGTAAAGGTATCTACCATAGGGTAGTCGTTCCAACCAATTCTTGGGCTGTACGCAGCAAAGTCGGAGACAAAGCTAGGGGCACCGGCAAAGCCGGAGTAGGGGGATAGCATATCAAAGGTCATCTGATAACCATTCTCTTGATTTGGGATGAGCCATTGAGCTAGTTTATTGACCTGTGAGCCACCCTTAGGTAGACTACCGAGGTCATCTCTTGTAACACCTCCAAGGTCACGATTGTACTCCTCAAAGTTCTTGGTACATCCCACTAGGGAGGAACCTAGGAATAGTGCGACGAGAGGGAATAATATCTTATTCATAATTGTTATCTTTCAATAAACGCATTAACCATTAAAAGTCTACCTTGACATTGAAGCCAAAGCTAGTCTGAGTAGGCATCATAAAATAGTCAAGGCCCTGTGAATAGTTGCCTGTGCTAGAAACTGCCTCAGGGTCGAATGGAGCCTTATTGTAAAGGAAGGCTAGATTGCGACCGAAGAGAGATAGGTGGACACCCACAACGTCATTAAACCACTTTCTTGGTAGGTTGTAAGCTATGTGAGCCTCTTGGATACGTATATTAGTGGCATCGTAGGTGTAGTATTGTGCCATACGCTTGCTACCTATCGTGGTATAGAAGCGCTCAGGATTCATAAAGATGTTGCCATCCTGGACGTATCCACGGTCACGTGCAGCAGCAGTACGCTCTGAAACTCCATAGTTGTCTAGAGCTGCCTGCGTCATGGAAACAACGACACCCCCAAAGCGGCCAGTGAGAGTTGCCCCTACAGCCAATCCTTTGTAAGAGATTTCATTACTCCACCCTGCATTGACCTTTGGAAGGACACTTCCTAGCTTTACGCGCTCTTTTGCGTCAAGCCCTCTAATTCCGAGAGAGCCATCGGCATTGAGGATAATGTCCCCTCTGCTGTCACGACTGAAGTCTTGATCAGTGTAGATATCTCCAAGGGTTCCCCCTTTTTGAAGGACATATTTGATGCCTAGGGCACCTATTTCAAGGAATTCCTTAGATTCCTTCTCCTTAGTAATAGGGTTGGTATAGTTCTCTGCTAGCTCCTTGATCTCATTGTGGTTATATCCAAGGGTGAGATTGGAGTTAAAGGCCCATCCATCGTTATTGCCGAGGTGCAGACCTGCAGCCAACTCAATACCTTGGTTGCGCACCATACCTGTTTGGAGATACATGCCACTATAACCAGATCCTGCTGGCACTTCGACGAAAAATGTTTGGTTTTTCGTGTCTGTGAGGTAGTAGGTCATATCAAGTGTAAAGCGGTTGCTAAACCACTTGCTTGAGAAGCCCACTTCGTAAGAGTCGGTTCGTTCAGGGAAAAGCTCACCAACTGGGAAATGGGTTAGGTCGCTATAGCCTTTAGTCTCAAAGTCCTTCACAAGGGTAGGGGTTGTCAGACCTCTTTGGAAAGGTGAAGCTACCGAGCTAAATGAGGCTCTTACCTGTAGATATCCTAGCACTGGAGAGATCTTAGTCTTAGTATCTGCACTAAGCATATCAGTGATCACGCCTGAGAGACCTACAGATGGATAGAAGAATGACTTGTGAGGTGAATTGGCTAGCTGGGAAGCCCAGTCGTTACGGCCTGTCACAGTCAAGAATAGGTAAGAATTAAGACCTAGCTCCAAGCTTCCAAAGATACTTTGAGTTTGCTCAATCCAACCCTCAGGGAAAGCTACACTCTTTTTGTGGTCTTGATCTATATTGAAAGTGTTGAATAGATTGGCAGCACCTGCATCTCTGAGTGGTCCTCTTACTGTGGAGCTTTCAAAACGAGTGTCTTGAATAGAAGCTCCTAGGGTGGCATTGATATTTAGCCTTTGACTACCCAGTTCAAAGCTCTTATTAAAGGTGCTCAATACATCGGCATAGGTTTGGCGGTCGGTTGACTTTTCCTCTCCGTAATAGCCGTTCTTGGCACTCTCTACATTGATCTTTTCAGTGGTAGCATATCGGCTATCTGTGGCTAGTCCATTGGTTACATCGGAGCGTACACGCCCTTGAATGTTCCACTTCTCTGCCTCGTTCCACTTCATAAGGTCGTAGGCTACGGTAGCAGAAAGCATGTAGCGCTCTCTCTTGCTGTGTCGTAGGTTTCGATAGGCAACCCAAAAAGGATTCTGAAGTGTGTATTCACCAGCTCCATACCGCCAGTTTTGTACATATATATTTCTGTCGGCATCAAACTGTTCAAAGTTCTTTACATTGTCTGTGTGTTCACTCCTAGGCATCAAGTAAGCAGAAGCAAGGGGGTTCATATACTCACCTTGGTTCACCATATTATTGTGCTTTTGGATGATATAGCTAGTGGAGAGGTCTATAGATAGACGATCCTCAAGTAGTGAAGAGGTATTTCGTGCAGTGAAGTTGTAGCGCTCATACCTGTTATTTGGCACCAAGCCCCATGAATTAGTCGTGCTGACCGAGAGATAAGTTTGGTTGCGGTCTGAGCCACCAGATACGGAGACAGAGTTATTGGTATTGAATGCAGTCTGCAAGAAGTCTTCAATTCTATAATAGCCATCGCACTGGTTGCCTATTGGGCTACCCCATGAGGTTTGTCTACCATCGCTTCCATAGCGGTACTGAAACTCAGGAAGCCACATTGGAACTCCCCAATCATTATTGGTCGAGAAAGTAACTCTTGGCTTTCCAGAGGCACCCTTTTTAGTGGTGATGAGGATCGCACCATTGGCTGCGGCACTACCATAAAGTGCTGCTGCTGAAGCACCTGTGAGGACACTGATGCTCTCAATATCATTGGGGTTGATATCAGCGGCACCCTCAGTACTACCATTGGAATCAAATTGTCCTGATCCTTGCTTGGTCGTAGTAGAGAAGATGGGCACACCATCAATCACATAGAGGGCGTTATTATTGCCATCAATAGATTTCGTACCACGCATGACCACTTTACTAGCACTACCCATACCTGCAGAGCTACTATTGATGGTCACTCCGGCTACTTTACCATTGAGGTTATTCACAAAGTTGGCATCTGCTAGTTTGTTAAGAGCCTCGCCTTTGAGCTCTTGGACGTTGTAGGAGAGGGCTTTCTCGGAGCGTTTGATACCGAGAGCGGTGACTACTACTTCGTCGAGGAGTTCATTATCTTCTTGGATAACGATGTTGAGGGTGGTTTGGCCGTTGATAGGCACCTCAATAGTCTTGTATCCCACGTAGGAGACACGTATGGTACCATTCTTTGGCACTCCAGTTAGTGTAAATTCACCATCTAAGCTAGTTAGCATACCTTTGGAGGTATCTTCTACTAGCACTACAGTGGCCCCTATTACGGGCTCATTGTAAGTGGCGTCCGTGACCACACCTTTCACGGTGATGGTCTGGGCTAGAGCATTGGGTGCAGTGAGTCCAAGGAGCATCACGAGGAATGCGATACGGACTTTGCACAAGTAGTTGAAACTCATACCTTAGTTTTTGAACGTATTAAATTATAAAACAATTATTACTCATGTTCCACTTCGTATTCGTTAGGTGCGAATGTGGTTGTACAGCAAAGGAAAGGTGGTTACTCCCCTTTTTATTCCTTGTTAGCAGTTACAAAGGTACCAAATTATAGTATCAATGGCTAAGCCTTGCAAAAATATTTTAATTGGAGCCTCTATTAGACAACTCTATTCTAATTAAGGTTCATCCGACATTTCGTGTGATACGGCAG
>NZ_KV820656.1:0-10308 GCF_001815465.1 Porphyromonas sp. HMSC077F02
ACTGCCGTATCACACGAAATGTCGGATGAACCTTTTTAGGGCAGTTGTTTGATGGCATCATTCAAGGCTATGGTGAGAAGGTTGTAATCCCCTCGGTTTTTGTCCTAAGTTACGCCTGTGAGTAGGCTTCCTTTTCCCAGTCGGATCTTGTATCTTGTTCTTCGCACAAGTACCACTTCTCGTATCCATTTATATCCTTCTATAAACCGACCACCTAGGAGAGCAAAAGTTGAGTTGCAACTAAGCGATCGGCGAGATGCAACTAAGCATTTGCCGAGTTGCATCTCGCCGATTGCTTAGTTGCAACTCGAAACACGAAAATATACAGCTCTGTATTTCAGTAAGTTACAAAGGGGCTTTAGACGTCACACTATAAAACTGGAAACCGATAGAAAATAATGTAATTAAGAATGTACTTATCCGAAACACAAGAGGAGGTAAATTGGGATATGTATGACGGTGATTACCCATCTCATCTCTAAACCCCCTAGGCAACTTAATCTCGGACTAGGATGCTAAAATGTCATCCTGCGGAATTGAGGTGGTGGCGGTGCTTGTCAGTTGTATCTAAATTTGTATCTTTGTGGGTATTAAGATTTTGATGATTAGTGATAGGTATTGACTTGATATCAGATGGGTATAGCTCTTGAACGCATAGGTAGTTACGTACAATTACTGAGGGAGGTTTTTAAGCGTCCCCAGCGCCATCGTATGTTTCTTCGCGAGCTGATTCGCGAAGTGTATGTGCAGGGCGTTGGCTCCATTTGGATCGTGGTATTGGTCTCTTTCTTTCTAGGAGCTGTACTGACGATGCAATTGGGGATCAATATGAGCCACCCATTGATCCCAAAGTTCACAATCGGGTATGCCACTCGCGAGATTGTACTCTTGGAGTTTTCGAGCACCATTATGTGTATGATCTTAGCTGGCAAGTGTGGCAGTAGCATTGCGAGCGAAATTGGCACAATGCGGATTACCGAGCAGCTGGATGCGATGGATATCATGGGAGTAAATTCGGCCAACTATGTGATTCTCCCCAAGATCATTGGCATGATGATCTTTGTGCCAGTATTGGTCATGATTAGTATGCTTGTCGGCTTGGGGGGTGGTTACTTGGCTTGTCTGCTTTCGTCCAATATCCCCATCAGTCAGTTTGAGTCTGGGCTTCAGCTTTTCTTTAAGCCCTATAATATCTTTTACTCGGTGGTGAAGAGCCTTGTGTATGTATTCTTTATTGCCTCCATTGCTTCCTACTTTGGGTATAATGTGCGTGGAGGAGCGTTGGAGGTGGGACGTGCCAGTACCAAGGCTGTGGTGATGAGCAATGTGGCAATACTGATTTGTGACCTCGCCCTCACCCAATTAATGCTGATGTAGAGGGGTATGATAGAGGTGCGTGATCTACATATGAGCTTTGGGCATAAAGAGGTGCTGAAGGGGGTGAATGCTACCTTCAATCCTGGTGAGTGCTCCTTGATCATTGGCAAGTCGGGAGTAGGCAAGACGGTATTGATGAAGTGCATTATTGGACTACTGGAGCCGACTAAGGGGCGGGTGCTCTATGACGACATTGAGCTACAGACCCTATCTCCAGAGGAGACGCGCCTATTGCGTCAGAAGGTGGGGATGCTCTTTCAAAACTCAGCTCTCTTTGATAGCATGAATGTGATGGAGAATGTGCTCTATCCGCTAGATATGTTTTCGGATGAAAAGGGAGCAAGTAGGCGAGCAAGGGCTAAAGAGTGCTTGGAGCGTGTGCAGCTCTATGATGCTCGCTACAAGTATCCAGGGGAGATCAGTGGAGGGATGAAAAAGCGTGTGGCGATCGCTCGTGCCATTGCCCTAAGACCACGCTATCTATTTTGTGACGAGCCAACGAGTGGTCTGGACCCAGAAACCTCCAAGATGATAGACATATTGTTGCGGGAGATAACATTGGAGAGCCAGATGACCACCATTGTCAATACCCATGATATGAATTCGGTGGCAAATATCGGAGACCATGTGCTATTTGTGCATGACGGAAACATATGGTGGGAGGGGAAAGGAAAGGACATTGAAAAATCAGACGACGAGGTGCTCAAAAACTTCGTCTTCATCAGTAAGTTGTAGAGAATATAGATTATGAATAAGGATGTGAAGCCTACTGGGGCAGAAAAGAGTGCGACTGAGAAGTCACTCAACTTTATTGAGCAAATCGTGGAGGAGGATATTCGGAATGGACTCAATGGAGGTCGTATCCAGACGAGGTTTCCACCCGAGCCCAATGGCTATCTCCATATTGGACATGCCAAGGCGGTATGCATCGACTTTGGGATTGCGGAGAAGTACAATGGTGTTTGTAACCTGAGGTTCGATGATACCAATCCTGTGAAGGAGGAGACGGAGTATATTGAGGCAATCAAAGAGGATATCCATTGGCTCGGATTTGAGTGGGGCAATATCTACTATGCTTCGGACTACTTCCAGGACCTGTACGACTTTGCTATCCGTTTGATTAAAGAGGGGCACGCCTATGTGGATGAACAGACTTCCGAGCAGATAGCTGCCCAAAAGGGAACCCCAACTCAGCCAGGCACCCACAGTCCCTATCGAGATCGGCCTGCAGAGGAGAGCTTGGAGCTATTTGAGAAGATGCGCCACGGAGAGATCCCCGAGGGGGCGATGGTGCTACGTGCCAAAATCGATATGGCCAACCCTAACATGCACTTCCGTGACCCTGTTATTTACCGTGTGATTCACCACCCACACCACCGCACAGGTAAGGAGTGGAGTGCCTATCCTATGTACGACTTTGCCCACGGGCAGAGCGACTACTTCGAGGGCGTAACGCACTCTATCTGTACGCTCGAGTTTGTGGTGCACCGCCCTCTCTACGATTACCTCGTTGAGCTACTCAAGACAGATGAGTACCGACCACATCAGTACGAGTTTAATCGCCTCAATCTTACCTACACGATGATGAGTAAGCGTAAATTGATGGAGCTGGTGACAAGAGGTCTGGTACACGGTTGGGACGACCCACGTATGCCTACCCTTGTGGGGCTACGTCGGAGAGGCTATACCCCTAGGAGCATCCGCAACTTTATTGATATGATAGGGTACACCAAGTACGATGGCACCGTCGATATGGCGATGCTAGAGAGCGCCGTGCGTGAGGATCTAAATAAGGTGGCCGATAGAGCTGCCGTGGTGATGGATCCTATCAAGCTAGTGATTACCAATTACCCCGAAGGGCAAGAGGAGCAGATGAGAGTGCTCAATAATCCTGAGGCAGAGACACCTGAGTATCACGAGATCACCTTTGGCCGTGAGCTATGGATCGAGCGTGAGGACTTTATGGAGGATGCTCCAAAGAAGTACTTCCGGCTCACCCCTGGCCAGGAGGTGCGCCTGAGAGGTGCCTATATCATTGAGTGTACTGGCTGCAAAAAGGATGAGGAAGGCCGTGTAGTGGAGGTTTATGCTACCTACGATCCTGAGAGCAAATCGGGAATGCCCAATGCCAATCGTAAGGTAAAGGGAACCATCCACTGGGTAAGCACCGCTCACGCTCTTCCTGTAGAGGTAAGAATGTACGACCGCCTCTTTATGGTGGAGGACCCTGCATCGGCCGATGCTGAAGACCTTGCCGAGTTGATCAATCCAGATAGCGAGCAGATTATCCCTGTGGCTTATGCCGAGGATTGGCTTCGTGATGTGCAGCCTGAGCAACACTTCCAATTTGTCCGCAAGGGCTACTTTACAGTTGATAAGGATAGCACTCCAGATAAGTTGGTATTCAATCAAACAGTTGGTCTGCGTGATGCGTGGGCAAAGAAAAATGCAAGTAAGAAATAAGTAGTTATGAATAAAAGTGTTATAACCTCGGTGATCTCTGTGGTTGCCTTTCTCTCACTCTTGGGAGCTTTTGCACCAAAGGTCTATGCCCAAAGTAGAGCCAATGTAGTAGACGAAGTGGCGTGGGTGATCGGCGACGAGACCATTCTTCTCTCCGATATTGAGCGTCAGCGCCTCTACTACGAGTCTACGGGTCAACGTATGGAGGGCAATGCCCGCTGTATTATTCCTGAGCAGATGGCGATACAAAAGCTATTCCTCAATCAGGCTCAAATAGATAGTGTCTACCCCAATGAACAGATGGTCAATGTGGCAGTCAATCAATGGCTTGATGCAGTGGTCAATGAGGTGGGCAGCCGTGAAAAGGTAGAGGAGTACTTTGGTCGCAACTTCGCCCAAATCCGTGCCGAGCGTCGCAAGGTGGTGAGCGAGGAGTATGTGATGATGCAGATGCAGCAGAAGCTGGTGCGCGATATCCAAGTCACTCCATCGGAGGTCAATCGCTTTTATGATACAGTCAATCGGGATAGCCTCCCCTTTATGCCTCTTACGGTAGAGGTACAGATTGTGACCCAGGAGCCAAAGGTACAGGTGAGTGAGGTGGACCGAGTGAAGCAGAAGCTGATTGAGTATAGCGATAAGATCAGCAAGGGCGAGATGAGCTTTGAGACCGTCGCTCGTATCTACTCAGAGGATGGCAATACTGCACTCAAGGGTGGTGAGATGGGCTTCGTAGGAAGAGCAGAGCTAGAGCCAGAGTTTGCCAACGTTGCCTTTGGTCTGCCCGATAATGACAAAGTATCTCGAATCGTAAAGACTGCTCGTGGCTACCACATCATGCAGCTGATTGAGAAACGTGGCGACCAAATCAATGTGCGCCATATCTTGCTCCGCCCACACGTAGATGGTGACGAGCTAACTGCAACGACCAACCGCATGGATTCTATCGCCCACCTAATCCGTGTAGATAGCTTGCCCATTGAGGTAGCGGCCAAGTACTATTCGTATGACGAGGATAGCCGTCTCTCCAATGGTCAGATGGTCAATGCCAATCACCAAAGTCAGTACTACGGCACCTCTCGCTTTGTGATGGAGGATCTACCTCAGGAGGTTTCTGCCCAGGTGGCAAAGCTCCAGGAGGGAGAGATTTCTGCTCCATTTACAATGCTTGACAAGAACAATAATACTGTGGTGGCGATTGTGAAGCTCAAGAAGCGTGTCCCTGGTCACCGAGCCAATGTGGTTGATGACTATCAAGTGGTAAAGGGCATTGTGCTACAAAAGAAGCAAGATGAGACTCTCCATGAATGGATCAGGGAGAAGCAGAAGAAGACCTACGTACGAATTAGTCCAGAGTATCGCCAATGCGAGTTTCAATATCCAGGGTGGCTGGAGCAGTAGCCCTCCTGCTACTTTTCATCATTACGTCACGGGGTAGTAGCCTATCAATGAGGGCTACTACTGCCGTGACTTCTTGGTATCGCGACACGGTCAGTAGCCCAACGGCTGGCAAGGAGCGTATCTTTATTGAGAATGTGGACCTCTGGAAGTACGATCGTGATGTAGATACCTTTGCCCAGCTTCTGGTGGGCAATGTGGTACTTCGC
Organism: Porphyromonas sp. HMSC077F02; assembly: GCF_001815465.1. Lineage (NCBI taxonomy): Bacteria > Pseudomonadati > Bacteroidota > Bacteroidia > Bacteroidales > Porphyromonadaceae > Porphyromonas > Porphyromonas sp. HMSC077F02. The sequence continues at coordinate 5,448 of NZ_KV820656.1, forward strand.
CACAAGGATGCTACCATGTACTGCGATAGTGCCAAGCTCTATCAGGAGCAGAATAGATTCGAAGGCTTCGGGGCAGTACGTATTGAGCAGGGCGACTCACTCGAGATCACTTGTAATTATATCGATTACAATGGGATGAACCTCCTAGCACGCCTGAGAGAGTCGGTGGTGATGAATCATGGAGATAACCACCTCTATACCGATAGCCTTGACTACGATCGCAAGACCGGTCTTGGCTATTACTTTGATACCGGATCGGTTGCCGATACACTTAATGTGCTTAGCTCTACCTACGGCACCTACGACACCAAGAGTAAAAAGGTGGTATTTGAGGAAGATGTAGTATTGGACAACCCCAATTTTAAGCTCTATACCGATCAATTGAATTATGATACAGAGACCAAACTCGCAGATATTGTGAGCCCCTCTCGTATCGTGGGGGATAGCGGGGTGATCTATACCTCTAGGGGAACTTATGATACTGAAAATGACCTAGCCTACCTGATGAATCGACCAGTAATGGTCTCTGGAACTCGATGGATGACAGGCGACTCTCTATTTTATGACCGTGGAGCAATGCGGGCAGAGATGTACCGCCATATCCAGATGAAAGATACTGCCCAGCAGGTGGCTCTATTTGGCAATTTCGCAGTCTATCATGAAGACATTGGCTATGGTTTTGCACAAGATAGTGCCTATATCGTGGAGTACTCCAGTGAAGATACCCTCTATATGCATGCCAAACTGATGGAGATGATCAAGGCCGACTCGGTGAGTAACCTTTTTAAGGGGATAGGCAATGCCCGCCTCTACCGCTCCAATGCACAGGCGGTAGCCGACTCCATTATCTACAATACTCGGGACTCGGTGATGGTGAGCTATGGGAAGCCTTTCATCTGGAGTGGAGAGTCACAAGTGACGGGGGACACGGTATCGCTATTTATTCATAATGGTGAACTAGACTATGCTCACATTAGGGAGAATGCCTATCTCTCGAGCAAAGTGGATGAGGAGAAGCACTTCAATCAGATGCGTGGGAGAGAGGTACTGGCTTACTTCTCCGACCAACAGATGGACTCTGTCTGGACCCGTGGCAATGCTGAGGTGATCTACTATAGTCTTAATCCCGACAGCATCGCTACAGAACATGTCAAGGCACAGTGCAGTGAGATACTAATGCAGTTTGAGGAGGAGGAGCTAAGCAAGGTGAAGTTGATGGGACGGCAAGTCGGCACCGTAAGTCCTGTAATGCTGATCGACGAAAGTCAGCTCTACTATCCCGACTTCGTCTGGTTCCCCGAAGGGCGCCCCACCAGCTTTCTAGATATCTTTAGAGAAACCCCTAAACCAGGAGGTAGTGCCAAAGACAAAAAAGAGGAAGCTGATACTCCTCCTAATCAAGAGGCTGAAGACTTATCGACTTCCGAGTCAACCGAAATCACCCAAGTAGAGCAACCTCAAGAGGAGCCTAAAGAGAGACCCACAGAGTAACCTCCTTCTCACTTGAAATACCACAACGTAAAAGGATCTCCTAGCGGAGGTCCTTTTCTCTTAGGCCCTTATCGGACAAGTCGGACGAGTCGGCTGAAAACCCATGTCAAGGTTTGAGTAAATGAAAGGGAGATCTACCGATGTTCTACCTGTCCGACCTGTCCGACTCGTCCGATAAGGTACCCACGATGACGGCATTCCAAAAAGAGCAATCCTTGCGGTAGGACTTGGTGAGGCAGTTACGCAAAAGCATTGATGCAGATCGCCTTTGTGCAACGATCTCTATATAAAGCATGGGTCGTGCGAGAATATCTCACACGACCCACGATTGCTTACGACTTAGTCGTTGTTATTACTACTGTAGTCTAAACTGTACTGGCAGTGTAAAACGCGCACGTACTGGCTTACCAGTTTGCATACCTGGCTTCCACTTAGGCATCTTGCCTACCACACGCATTGCCTCCTTATCAAGGTTAGGGTCTACACCTCTCACGATCTTAACGTTGGAGATAGATCCATTAGGCTCTACCACGAAAGAGACCATCACACGACCTTGGATATTATTCTCTGCGGCAATTGGTGGATAGTTGATGTTCTTTGATAGCCATTTCATCATCGCAGCTTGACCACCTGGGAACTCAGGCATCTCCTCGAGGTACTCAAAGATATGATCCTCTGCCACCTCTTCTCTAGCTCTTTGTGTTGGTGCTGGAGGAGTAAAGGTTTGCTGTAGCTTATTTGCGGCATCATCCACAGAGGCGATGGTCACATCGGCCACCTTCACGTCGTCCTCTACGATTTGTAGATTCTCAACGACTACAGGGGTTTCCACCTCAGGCTCTGGAGGAAGTGGCTCTTCCTCTTGTGGAGTGATTTGGATATCCTCCACCTCCTCAATGACGAAGTTTCTATCATCCTCAGCTACCACTACATCTTTATTACCCCATTCGAAAGCAACGAAGACTGCAGCCAAGGCAACGACCAAACCCATCAGGAAGTATAGCCCCTTGCCATTTTCCAGATTTGCTCTGTCCGTCTTTTTTTGTCTCATAAGTTATTCGGTCTTAGTATATTGTAATCAATTATTCATAGCCACTAGAGGATAATTCGGAAGCTCGCAACACGCGTTATAGAGCTTTTTCACATTCCTCTCTACAAATGTACACATTTTATTGATACCCACAAGTAAATTGAGGATAATTTTTATCTACGACTGCTGTAAATGGTCACGTAGTAGAGCAAAGTAGCTATGGAACCAATAGCAGCAGCGAAATAAGTATAAGCAGCTGCTCGGAGTGCTTTACTAGCTTTTGGCTGTTGCTCATAGCTGGTCACACGACTTCTCTCTAGCCATGCCAAAGCCCTTCTACTGGCATCTACCTCCACTGGAAGGGTAATGATACTAAATAGCGTAGTGACACCAAATAGGATAATCCCAGCGAGTAGAAGCTTGGGAAACACATTCAGCAAAAGGATGCCAGCAATCAGTACAATATTAACAATGCTAGATGAAAATTGCACCACAGGCACTAAGGCCGAGCGCATCTTCAGTGGTGCATATCCCATTGCATGTTGGAGGGCATGCCCTGTCTCATGAGCCGCCACCGCTGCTGCCATCACACTATTGCTGTTGTATACTGACTCGCTTAGGTTGATGGTCTTATCCAAGGGGTTGTAATGGTCTGTAAGCTTTCCACGAGTTGATAACACGCGGACGTCCGTCAGGCCATTCTCCATAAGCATTCTCTCCGCCACCTCTCGACCTGTGAGGCCGCTATCTAGACGCACCTGAGAATACTTTTTGAATACACTTTGGAGGTTCCACTGGACCAACATGCCCAGAATCATCACCCCAAACATCAATATATAAGCTGTAGGCATATCCTGTAATCTGCTATATTATTATTTACGAATAATGGTTTGAGCCCTATCTGGCCCTACCGATACTATATAAATAGGTATCCCTAGGTACTCCTCAATAAACTTGAGGTACTCCTTGAATTCAGTGCTAAACTCTGCCTCACTAGTACAGGAGGTCATATCTTGTTGCCACCCCTTAAAGCTCTTGTAGACAGGCTTCACCTCGTCCGACAGTTCAAAAGGCATCTCAGTGGTCTCCTTGCCATCCACTTCATACGCAACGCACACCTTGATCTCTTCAAATCCATCAAGCACGTCGCTCTTCATCATGATAAGGTCGGTAACGCCATTGAGCATAGTGGTATACTTAAGTGCCACAAGGTCTACCCAACCACAGCGACGCTTACGACCTGTAACAGAGCCAAACTCCCGACCTACCTCGCAAATCTTGTCGCCCGTGGCATCAAAGAGCTCGGTAGGGAAAGGACCGGCACCCACTCTCGTGCAGTAGGCTTTGAAGATACCGAAAACACGTCCGATATTTCTAGGGGATACACCTAACCCGATGCAAGCACCAGCAGCAACGGTATTGGAAGAGGTAACAAAGGGGTAAGAGCCGTAATCAATATCCAGCAGCGAACCTTGAGCTCCCTCTGCTAATACAAGCTTATCGTGAGAAAGCGCATCATTCACCTTCGCCTCGCCATTAACCAATTGGTACTCCTTTAGATACTCCAAGGACTCAAGCCACTCCTGCTCTTTCTCGGCATAATCAGGGGCTTGCGTCTCAATGGAGTAATTGAGGCCTTTCAACTGAGCAAAGTGACGTTTTTTGATTGTCTCAAACTTTGCAGGGAAGTCGGGACTTAGGATATCGCCCACCCTTAGGCCGTTACGGCTCACCTTGTCGGTATAGGTTGGGCCAATCCCCTTGCCAGTGGTGCCAACCTTCTTATCGCCTTTTGCCAATTCATTGGCGGCATCAAGCAGTCGATGGGTAGAGAGTATCAAGTGTGCCTTCTTGGAGATCAAAAGGCGATGCTTGAGATCCACACCACTCTCCTCTAGCGACTGTGCTTCATCTCTGAATAGCACAGGGTCTAGCACTACTCCATTACCTATTAAGTTAGTTTTACCGCCCTGAAAAACTCCAGAGGGGATAGATCTAAGCACGAACTTCTTATGGTCAAATTCTAGAGTGTGTCCTGCATTTGGCCCTCCTTGGAAGCGAGCCACCATGTCATACCTTGGTGTGAGCACGTCTACCACCTTCCCTTTTCCTTCGTCTCCCCATTGGAGACCAAGTAGTACATCTACCTTACTCATAAATTTATATCTTGTAAAAACAAACCCTCCGCTTATTACCTTACAAATGTACACATAATTCATAAGAATAGCCAAATCTGAGCAATTTGAGAGTAACGAATGCGTAGTCCCGTTCGTAACTGAGGTCAAATACTCACAGCGACATTTTTGAGCCTCATCCGATATTCTGGGTGATGAGGGTGAC
>NZ_KV820657.1:0-1201 GCF_001815465.1 Porphyromonas sp. HMSC077F02
GGCATACGGCGGTTTAATTCGTTTTCAAAGAGTGTCTAATCGCATAGTAGTCTAAGCAACTTACAAGGCCTCTGCGGGCAAGTACATCTTTCGATATAGCTCGTACCACGCATGTACGTCTCACCACCCATTCGTAGCGGTCTCCGCAGTAGGATGTGAGCTTGGCTAAGTCGTTGCAGACACCAAGCTTGCGTAGTCCCCAGGCTCGTTTGTGTGGAGTTTTCCATTGCTTCCATATCACCTTACGTAACATCGTGCGTAGATGTTCGTCTATCTCTACCATCTTCCCTTTCATGGCTCCGATAGCAAAGTAGTTTATCCATCCACGTATCACTCTGTTGAGCATTGTGATGCGGACAGTCATGGAGATGCTCCACGAGCGTTTGCATAGTTTCTTCAGTTTCCTGACAAACTTCGCTACGGAGTCCTCGTGAGGTCTTGCCGTCCATTGCTTGGTCTGAGGGGATTTGTAAAATCCGTAACCGAGGTACTTGAGTTTGCTCGGTCGACAGACGTGTGTCTTGGTGGCATTGACCTTGAGCCCGAGGAAACGCTCTATCCATTGGGTGACAGAGTGCATCACTCGTTTGGCACTGGCTTCGCTTCCTACTGCTATAACGCAGTCGTCTGCGTAACGAACATAGCGCAGACCCCGTCTCACGAGTTCCTTATCTAGCTCGTTGAGCATCACATTGCTCAACAAGGGGGACAAATTGCCACCTTGGGGCGTGCCAAGTTCTGTAGCTTCGTAAAGACCATTCTCCATTACGCCCGACTTCAGATACTTGCGTATCAAGCTTTCGGTGTCTGGGTCTTGGATGACGCGACCTACATAACTCATCAATTTGTCCTGTGGAACATTGTCGAAAAACTTCTCCAAGTCTATGTCAACTATCCACTCCGCTCCCTCGTTGAGGTATTCCAAAAGCTTCTGTACGGCTTGCTCACAGCTCCTGCCGGGGCGGAAGCCGTAGCTGTTCTCTTGGAACTCTGCCTCGAAGATGGGCGTGAGGACTTGGACAATCAATTGTTGAAGAGTTCGGTCGACAACTGTCGGAATACCGAGCTTGCGTACGCCTCCGTTGGGCTTAGGTATCTCAACCCTCCGTACGGGGGCTGGCTTGTACCTGCGCTCTAGGATGGACTGCTTGATGCTCGTCCAGTTGGCGTTCATGTAGTCGCGGAGTTCCTCGACTTTCAT
>NZ_KV820658.1:0-2946 GCF_001815465.1 Porphyromonas sp. HMSC077F02
ACAGATGCATGACATGCCCGTCATACCCAAAAAAAGCCCCTTGTCGATTTGAACAAGGGGCAGTAATTAGGTTGGGTTTTATGCGTTACAGAATAGTGTCAAGTTCCCACGCCGAAATATGGTCAATACCCTCATTTGTTGGAAGCTTGAAGTCATCCAAACTGACCACATACTTCTTGAAGTTATCTTCTATCGACAAAAGAGAGCGGTACTCTCGCTCTATTGTCTCTTGCTCAGTTAGTTGTAGCGTGACTTGGAAATATAACCTCTTGCTTCCTTTGATAGCGACAAAGTCTACCTCAGCCTCTTTATTCGTGCCTACATAGATTTGATATCCAGCCCGTCTAAGGCTTAAATAGACAGCATTCTCCAATAAGTACCCCATTCCATAGCCAAATCCAGAATAGAGGTAATTGTGGTAGCACAAATCATTCAAATAGTACTTGTTATTGGCCGAAATAGTCTCCTTGCCCTTGATATTATATCTCTCTACCTTATGCACGAGGAAAGTACTCTCGAGATGGGAGATATAGTTGGAGAGCGTCTCGTAGTTGGTTTTCCTATTTCGAGACTTAAAGAAGTTGACGATGTTGGCGATGGAGATAATGTTGGAGGCGTTATTGACTAGATACACAAAGAGGTCGTCTAGGAGCTTCACATCCTTTACTTTATACCTAGCGACAATGTCACGAAGCATAACAGTGTCCTTGATTGAAGAGACGTAGTTTTGCTTCATCTCATCATTGGGGAGGTTGAAAAGCTCTGGCAGGGCTCCAGTTTGAAGGAAGTCTATATAACTCTCTCTATTAGGCTCTTTCTGAGTGATACCACAGAACTCTGAAAAACTAAAGGGGAGTATTTCAAACGCTACATACCTTCCCGATAGTAGCGTTGCAAGTTCACCAGATAGCAGACTAGAGTTGGAGCCACTGATAAATATCTCACAAGGCTCAGCAAAGTCTTGGGAGTGTGAGTTGACAAATCGTTCCCACTCTTCAATGCCCTGTATCTCATCGATGAAGAGGAATACTTTCCCTTGCGGGTTGAGGTCTTTCTTGTATTGCTGAAATAGGTTCTCGAGGTCTTGATAGTCAAGAATGTCTGAAAACTCCAGGTATTCCTTGTTGATGTAAAGAATGTTATTGGGACGAGTGCCGTTGGCAATTAGCCGTGAGGCTATTTGCCTTAGGATGTAGCTCTTTCCGGCACGTCTCTGACCTACCAATACTTTGATCAGTTTGTTATCAATGTATTGACCTATCTTATCTGTGTAGAATGTGCGTGGATACCCTAAGTCTATAGGGTTCTCATCCCAAAAGTTGTATTTCCTTATCGGCGTGAGCATTGTCAGGTGTATTTGAAATTTCTCTGCAAATATAGGGATTTTCAAGCGCACTTGAAATTTCTGTTGTGGATATCATAGTTTCAAGTCTGCTTGAAATTTCAAGTTCGGCTATAACTGATCGAACTTGTTCATTGCGTTAGCCTTTATATCATCAGCAATATCGATGTATGGTTTCATCGCTTTATAGTCGCTATGACCAGTCCACTTCATCACTACAATAGCGGGTATTCCCAAGGAGAGCGCATTACAAATGAAAGTTCGCCTTCCTGCATGAGTACTCAGTAGTGCATACTTTGGAGTCACTTCGTCAATTCTTTTGTTGCCTATATAGTAGGTTTCTCTTATTGGTTCATCAATCCCTGCCAGTTCTGCCAGCTCTTTCAAGTAATCATTCATTCGTTGATTGCTGATTACTGGTAAAGCCTTGTCTTTCTCAAAGACCACATTCTCATACTTTTCAAGAACTGATCTGCTGTGTTTGTTCAGTTCTATGATTAGGCTATCAGCTGTTTTGACTGTAGTAATCTCAATATGATCCTCTTTGATGTCGCTCCTTCTGAGATTAAAAACATCAGAATAGCGGAGACCTGTAAAGCAACAAAAAAGGAAAACATCTCGTACTCGCTCTAAGTACTGTTTGCTTTCAGGTATCTCACACTCCCTTAGACGTGTCAGTTCATCCCATGTGAGGAAGATTACTTTCTTCTGGGTGCTTTTTAGTTTTGGCTTAAATGTTTCATAAGCGGTAAGAGTCGTATAGCCTTTGCCAAAACTCCATCTTAAAAACCACTTGAGGAATGAGAGTTGATTCTCTATAGTACTATTCCTCATCTTTCTCTTATCTCGAAGAAAAAGGACGTACTTATTCAACCCGACTTCGTCAAATAGTTCAAAGGATACAGAGGGGTTAAACTCTAGAAGATGGTTCTTTACAGCTGCAAATTTCTCATAGGTAGAGTGCGTCCAGCTATTTTGTACACCTCTTTCACTGACAAACTCATCAAATGCCTGCATAAAGCATATTCCCTCAGGTTGCTCTTCATTTCTCAACCTTGAATTGAATATATCTTTGATTTGTTCAGGGGTTGGGATTAGCTCCTTGATTTCAAACTCCTTGAATATCTTCTGCATTTCAGATCCATATCTCTGCAGGTCTGCATTGATCTCAGTAGCTGATTGCTTGAGCTTATTGGTGCATCCTCTTTTCACCTGCTGAAGATCACTATCCCACTTTGAAGCATCAATTCGGTATCCAGTCGCAATCTCAATGCGCTTACTGTTATAAATCACACGCATTCTGATGGGCACATTCTCTGTAATGAGTACTCCATCTTTCTTGCGTCTCTCCAGTGCGAAAATAATGTTCCTCTTAATATTCATAGTTCATACGCGGATTAAATCTACACCCAAATTTACACCCAATTTTCGACATATGGAAAGAGGTCGTATGATATTCTGTTTAAGTAGTGATTTTATATTCTGCTGGAATACAGCGAATTAATATTTTGTGATATTCTGCGATTTTCAAGGTTTTGGAGCCCCCGCTTCCGCTAAGCGTACTCTGGCAGTGTCTTGTCCTAGAAAAAGTTGACTCATAGATA
>NZ_KV820659.1:0-276 GCF_001815465.1 Porphyromonas sp. HMSC077F02
TTTGAGTTGACGGTTGGTACACTCTATCTCTCGTATAAGGTTGTAGTAGTCCCAGATACTTTTCTCATCTAGAGTGCTGACATTCGTCCGAAGATAGTAGGCTCCATACTCTGCTATTGCCTGTTCCTCTCCATGTGTACTCCAAGAGAGGTCTGACATTAGCTTTGGATTGGCTGTGCTTCTCGTGTATTTAATGTCGTAGAATTTGGCAATGGAGGGGTATTTCTGCATGGCTCGCCCGATGCGTTCAATCACCTTTTCATAGGTCTTGGTGCC
>NZ_KV820660.1:0-21519 GCF_001815465.1 Porphyromonas sp. HMSC077F02
GACTGCCGTATCACACGAAATGTCGGATGAACCGTTATTTTCTTATGCCTTAGTGGCATCAATCGGATTGCTCTTTATTGCACCCCTATCATCTTGTAATCATGGTGAGGTAACCATATCCGATGATGAGCAACGCGACAAAGCCTATCAAGAGATTGCTGAGACTTTCGTCAATAAAACGGTAATCCCTACTTATACTAAGATGGCCATAAAAGCTGCTGACTTAGTAGAGGACTTACGGACTTATCGAAAGGCTCCTACTCAGGAGAATCTCAATAAGGCGTGTGAAGACTTTATAGAGTCTCGTGGCTGGTGGGAGCGTAGCGAGGCATTTCTCTTCGGGGCAGCAAGTGATTTTGGTATCGACCCACATATCGACTCTTGGCCTCTTGACCTACCAGCTCTGCAAAAATATCTAGACAAAGCAGCAAATATCAAGGAGCTAGATGGAGAGGACTCCGATATAGTAGCAAGGACTAAGCTTGGTCAGGAGCTTCTCGGTTTTCACGGAGTTGAGTATATCCTCTTTGAGAATGGCAAGCCTCGCACTGCTGGCTCTATATCTGAAGAGCACCTGATATATGCCATTGCCGTAGCTGGTGACTTGCGTAATAGCTGCTGGCAATTGCTAACCGCGTGGGCTGGTGAGGAGCATGCCTCTAAGCTCAATAAAGAGCTAGTGAAGCATATTCTGGAAGATGTGGAGCTACAAGTGCTAGTAGGTGGCCAGTTCTCCTATGGAGAGAATATGGTTAAGGCCGGACAGCCAGGTTCGATATACCGCTCTTGGATCAATGCCATGGAGGCCATTGTCTCTGGATGTAATGATATTTGCGATGAAGTAGGTACTTCTAAGATTGGTTCGGCGCACACTGGTGAGGATATATCCTATATTGAGTCGCCTTACAGCCAAAGGTCTATCCATGACTTTTATGACAATATCACCTCCGTAGAGAATGTGTACCTTGGTGGTATCGAGGGAAATCGTGGAGCATCACTTCACCAGTATATGCAAACGCATAATAAGGCAATGGATGCCAAGGTACTTAAGGCCATAGACAATGCCAAAAATGCTATTAAAAGCATGAAGGCACCTTTCGTCCTCAACTATACGGATGCAGGATGTAAGACTGCTATGGATGCCTGCAAGGCACTCGATGAAACGCTTAGCGAACTCAAGCAAGAGCTGGCTAAGAAGTAGTATTGCTCTCTATGTGGTACCTCTTTTGAGACTGTTGCACGAAGGCGATCTGCTTCGTTACTTTCGGAATTCGGCCTAGGTCACGTACGTGAGTACGCTCCCTTCACCTCACCCTCAGCGCCTTGCATATCATCCTTCGTGCAAAGTCTCGGCACATTTGGAACAAATGTGCGAGAATGGCACTTCGTGCAACATTCTCTTTTTATACCAGTGAGGTGCCAGCAGAATCTCATTGAGTGCCCTGGGAGAATAAGCAATTGTTCCCTGGGCACTCAATGAGCACTATTAAAATGAAACAACAAACCTACATATATCAATGAATCAAATGAGGTACAACACAAAAGCCCTATTCCTGTCTGCAGCAGGGATACTATTGGGATTACTCTCTACATCATGCCAGAAGGACCCTGGCTGTGACCCGAAAGGAGAGGAAGAACTAGCCGATGAGTGGTATGCTGGCGGACGATTGGGCACCACCTTTAATTCCACTGCCAGTGCATACGAAGACCCTACACCAGCCATCGAGGAAGCTGGGCTTGAGTTTCAATTCAAAATGGGCGAATTCTTTTTTGAGCGCCCCTTTAATTCAAGTCAACGCCCTTTCAATGGTCGAGGGCCACTCTACTCACGCCCTTCTTGCGAAACCTGCCATATTGGCTATGGTCACGGATGGCGTATCACCAAGTTCGACCCTAAGGAGTGGGGTAATTCTACGGAGCTAGAGATCTGTAATGCTGATGGCGACTTGCTCTCCTTCTTCAGCCCAAAATTCCAAGGTATGCCTCCATTCAAGTCTTATCTAGACCCCTCTAAGGTGGAAATTAATTGGCTGGAGTACACTGACGACTGGGGCAATACATTCCCCGATGGTGAGAAGTATAGCCTCATCTACCCCGAAGTGAAAATACCAGAGGATGCTTACTATGTCAAGCCTTCACACCATGGGAAGCCTGTCGCAGTGGAGGATATTATGATTCGGCTCAAGAATGCAATTCCTTTCTTTGGCAACGGCCTGATAGAGGCTATTTCTGACGAAGACCTCCTCGCCCAGTGGCAGCATGAGGCACAGTTTACGGAGCTGGACCCAAGTAGGTTTGCCAATGGCCAATGGACTGCTATTGACTCAATCACCATGCGTCCATTTAGGTTCGGACACTTTTTGGAGCTGAGCACCTTTACCTTTGACACCCAGCACTGGGCCAACTTCAATGTTACTCGCCCCGGCCTTACTTCGGTCAACGTGACGAAGGAATACGCCCTCACTGCGAGCAAAGACCCTGAGGTGCAGGCAGAGTTCTACCGCTATTACCCTGAATGGAATAAGACGGGTGACCCTGAAAAAGATATCTACAATTACTTTATGAGCAATGATCACCCCGAAGAGATGCAGCTAGAGGACTACGTCAATTACATGACGTGGCTGCGAGGCCTCGCTGTACCGGCTGCCCGACACATGGATGATCCAGTGGTGCAAAGAGGAAAAAAGCTCTTCACGGAGATTGGTTGTGCCACTTGCCATAGACCTTCGTGGACAACGGGTGAGGACCTACTTACCTATCCAGGTGAGCCACAATACACCCCCAACGACCCACGAATGCCACACTATCCACACCAGACCATTTGGCCATATACCGACTTGGTATCGCACCGTCTCTATATGAAAAACGATGTACGTAAAGGCTGGATCCGCACTCCTCCGCTTTGGGGTAAAGGGCTAATGAGGATATGCACTGGCCATGATGATCGGCTCTACGATGCTCGTGCTCGCAATGTGATTGAGGCCATTATGTGGCATGGATGCTCACGTGAGGGAGGTGTCTCTCAGGCACGTTGGACCACTGAGAAGTTTAGGGAGCTGAAGCGAGAAGACCGTGAGGCAATTGTGAAGTTTATTGAGGCGATTTAACCCTCCCTAATTATTACTACATCGGATCTAATGAAGAGACGATTGACTATTATTTCTTTTGGGCTATTGATCTTGACCATAATGGTCTTGATCATAGCCACTTTTATTGAAAAGGTAGAGGGAGCAGCCTTTGCCCATCAGTACATTTATGGGTCGTGGTATTTTGTTGGCCTCTGGTTGCTACTTGCCATCTCAGCATTGGCGCTACTACTGAGATACCATCGAAAGGGTTGCCACATGGGAGCTCTGCTCCTTCACATCGCTTTTGGGGTAATCCTACTGGGCTCCGGGCTCACCTATTTCTTTTCCCAAAGGGGCGACCTTTACCTCTATAAGGGAGAAGCGACTAACTCCTTTACCACTAAGGAGGGGAAGAGTGTGGAGCTCCCCTTTACCGTAAATTTGGAATCGTTCGAAATACTCTATTATGCCGGTACACAGTCGCCTATGGACTTTGTGAGCTCGCTCCGCTTTGATGATGGTGGGGCAGAACGGGTCTCAATGAATCACATTGGACATCATCGGCAGTACCGTTTTTACCAAAGTGGCTATGATGATGACCAAAAAGGGGTGCGGCTCAGCGTTGCCTATGACCCCTGGGGGATTGCTTTTACCTACTGTGGCTATGGGCTGCTCTTAGTGGCCATGATCCTAGTCTTGGTAGATCCGAAGGGCGAATTCCGTCGAACGCTAAGGCAACTATCTCAAGCACGAAAGGTGGTGCCGATGCTGCTCCTTCCTCTCCTATTGCTCTGTACTTCGCAGAGTGCTTATGCATCTAGTGGCCGTGCCCTTCCAGGCGTGATGCCACCAACACAAGCGGAGCAGTTTGGTCAATTGTATGTTTACCACAATGGGCGTATCTGCCCCATGCAGTCGTTCGCTCGTGATTTTGTGACCAAGCTGTATGGCAAACCCTCTTACAAAGGCCTGACTGCCGAGCAGGTACTCACTGGGTGGCTACTCTATCCTTCCGATTGGATTGAGGTGCCTATGATTCGAGTGAAGGGCGCTCCGATGCGCTCCCTTTTGGGTATAGAGAAGCGGTATGTCAGCTGGCAAGATTTCTTTGATGAGGCGGGTGAGATGAAGTTGTCGGGAGCACTCCAAGCACTCAATACGGGTCATCTACCCGAGGGAGAGGCTAGAGACCTACTGGCACTCTACGAAAAGTACAATATTGTCGGCTCGCTACTCTCAGGGCAAGGGATCAAGATGTTTCCCATTCCAGAGGGGGGAAGCATCCAATGGATGGCACAGGCCGACCGTTTGCCCACCGACCTCCCTGAGGATGAATGGCTCTTTATCCGTCGTTCCACAGATTATCTCACCGAGCTTACCCGCACGCATCATTATGATGAGCTCTCTGTGACCTTGGAGAAGATTCGCCGCTACCAGCAAAAGAAAGCGGGTGAGCTATTACCCCCTGAGGGTCGCTTCCAGAGTGAAAGGCTCTACAACCAACTATCCCACACGCTACCACTGGCGATTACCTTGATATTGCTGGGGGTTTTCTATTACATCCTTATATTGAGCAACCGTCTAAGAGAGCAAAATGCCCCTAAACTCATCAAGCGCATCGGCCTCGGGCTAATGGGCATAGCCGCACTATACCTGATAACGTGCAGTACACTGAGAGGGGTATCAGCCGGACATATCCCTCTAAGTAATGGATTTGAGACGATGCAGTTCTTGGCACTCACTATCCTGCTTATAGCCTTTTTCCTCAGTTGGCACTCCGACCTCTTTCTCTCTTTTGGAATGCTATCCAGTGGCCTGGCACTTATGGTCTCTGTGATGGGGGAGAGCAATCCGCAGATGACCCCACTGATGCCAGTACTTAGCTCTCCGCTCCTGAGTATCCATGTGATCGTGATGATGCTCTCCTACACCCTCTTCTGCTTCCTTTTCTTTAATGGGATTACAGGACTGGTGCTACTGAGGAAGGGGAAGCCCACCGAGCAACTGACCCAGATCAGCCGCTTGCTACTCTATCCCGCACTCTTCTTGCTCACCGCCGGTATATTTATCGGAGCGGTATGGGCCAATATCTCGTGGGGTAGGTACTGGGGGTGGGACCCCAAAGAGACCTGGGCACTCATCACCATGCTCGTCTATGCCTTGCCCCTACACCAAGGTGCCCTCAAAGCCTTCAGGAAGGAGAAGTTTCTACACACCTACCTTATCGCCGCCTTTATGACCATCTTGATGACCTACTTCGGTGTTAATTTTATCTTGGGAGGACTCCACGGCTATGCCTAGCCCACACTTCACCCCCTCCCCACTAGAGTATATTGGAAGCCCGAAATAGAGCGAATAAATAAGTGCCCCCCCCTTTTCTAAAAGGAGGGCACTTATCATTATAAGCTATTATACCTCAATTTAGAGGTTAGAAGATACGTGTAGTGTGCTACCAGATAGCTGTCCTAGGATATCTACTACAGCTTGATCTAGCGTGCAGCCCCACGCCTTGGCATAACGACGTACATAGTCTCTTTGCTCATCCGTCTTGAGGTCGGCAAAGGTCTTCATACTATCATCCATGAGGTACTCCATACGGCTACTGAATACCACGAAGTGTATCTTCGTATCTAGATCCCATACATCCACTTGGAGCTGGGCTGTAGATGGCTTGTTGTAAGGTGATGGAGTTTCGGTCTTTGAGAAGGTCTTTTTAGGATCCTTCTTATTGGTAAGGGAGTGCATCAGTTTCACTTGGATATCACAAGAATAGGTCACGGGAATAACCCCTTCTTCAACCGGCTTAAATGGATTAAATTGAAGGATACCCTTAAAGCCACGTGGATCCTTGATGAATTTAGCCTCATCGTCAGATGCTAGCTTGTCGTGTGGGTCAGTATCCATATACCAGTACTTAAAGAGGTCTGTGACGCCATTTTGATCCTTTGGAAGGTTGGTCATCAGCTCTTCCTTATCCGTAGCGCCCCAAGATTTGATAGAATTATCTACTGGGATAAAGAAGTGCTGGTGGATATTCTCTTGCCCATTAGTTACAAATTGATGGGTGATGTCTTCTCCTTTAGCATTATAGTACTTGATTACTAGGGAGTAGAAATTGCCGCCATTGCCTGGCTTTGAAAGGCTCTCTCCATAGTCAAGACCGGTACGTACATAGAAGGCCTTTGGGCTATCCTCTGCTGGCCCCCACTCTAGTGTTGGTCTCCCATTGCCATCCTTCCCCTTTTTTAGCTTATAGGTAATCTTCTGGAAGGTTTTGAAGTACTTAACTTGGTCTGACACCCCATTTCCGTGCCAAGTTGAAGGGCCGTGCGTGTGGCACTCTTGTAGGATAAACTCTGCAGTAGTAGGATCCTCATGAAGCTTTTTGAGCTTTTGGTCTTCAGGCTCTGGGACCTGATTGACAATCCCATTCTTGCATCCAGTAGCCATCATAGCTACCATCATAGCCACCATCACGGTGAATAAGCTTTTTAATTTCATAAAATTGTTGTCTATAAAAATGGTTATTGTGTTGAAAAATAGTTGTTGTGATCAGAATGTCCACATTAGGCGCAGCTTCACGCTTCTACCTAGATTGTGGAAGTAGTATCTGAAGCGATTGGTGTAGTCTTTATACTCTGCGTTGGTGAGGTTTTCAATACTCACCTCCCCCTCTAGGCTTTTCCCGAAAGTGACAGGGGCTTTTGCCTTTAATGAGAGGTCGAAGAGTGTATAGGCCGGTGGGGTGAAGTCCACTAGGTCTAGCTCTGGGCTAAAGAGCGTTTGCTTTGCGACATAGGTCATCTCGAAGTTGCCTGATAGCTCTATAGAGGTGCCGGGAATGGTATACTCCGACTCTATCCAGTGACGCCACCTGAATGGGGCGATATTAGGGACATGTAGCATATTCTTTAGGTGTCCCACCGTGATGCCTGTTTGGAGCCCGTATGCAAGTAGTTTCCCTATGATATTGGCATTGGCTTTGAAGTCTGCACCGCAGAAGAAGGCGTTTTCTTGCCAGAAATCAAATACGGGGTACTCTCCTGCTTGAGTCTGAAAGAATGTGCCACGTTTAGTGGCCTGATAGATATATCCATTGACATACTGTAGAAATCCTTCAATAGAGCAGGCAAGCTTGTCCCCACTGTACTCTATGGAATTGACCCACTTATAGCCAATCTCTGGGGTTAGGTTGCGGTCGCCTCGGGAGAATACTCCTGCTGCTTTATCTACTCCGAGGGAAAAGCGTTCGTACACGTGTGGTGGACGCTGGAGGATAGAGAAACTACTAATGACCGAAAGCTTGTCGGTAGGAGTATAGCCTACGCCTATTTGCCCTCCTAGTAGAGTGCGGTGGTCAGCATCTGAGAAGTATTCACTTGCTAAGTCGTAGCCAGCTACTCCGATTGTATAATCTTCATACCTAAATCCCCAATCCATGTAGAAGTGCTCCCATACTTTTTTCTGCCAAGCAAATAGACTGAACGTATAGGCCTTATAGTTTGGAATCATCGGTTGCACACCGGTATCTTCGGGATTGTCATTGGTGGAGATTTGAATCTCCGCCCCCACTTCAGCTTCCGTACCTAGTAGGTTGTAGTGGTTCCAGGTTAGGAGCCCATCAAGTGTAGAGAGTCGCATGCTGTACTCTGGCACGTAGGATCGGTAATTGCGTCGATTGTGGTAATCCTTGTGTATATCTAGCTGGTAGGATAGATTGAGCCGAAGTACTTGCTCGGTGGTAAGATCGTAGCGAGTGCGCGAGTTGATAAGGTGATGCCACACTTTGGAGTAGGGGTATTGGATTTTCCTTGTGAATGGGTAGATAAGCTCTGGTTTCCCTATTTTCAGTCTCTGTTCAAAGAGATCACGACTTCCTATTTGCCAAGCAAACATGCTGGCTTCATGAGAGTGAAAAAAGGAGTAGTACAATTCGGAGGTAAATCGACTTCCACGCCTATAGCCCAATTGCGCAGTGGTACTCCATTGCCTACTACCCGTATTATTGAGTAGGTAGTGGGCAGTAGACTTATCGCCGTAGTTTTGATAAGAGGCGGCTATATTCCAAGCCCAATGATTATTGTGTGAGCCATTAATCCCGATGAGGCCAACCAGCCCACGCCCATTGGTGATATATGAGGTGGCAATCTTTCCCCCAATGCCCTTTTGTTGATATTCAAGCAATGGAGGGTCTATTTCTACTACACCACCTAGGGCTCCCGAACCATGCTTTACCACCTCTGCCCCCTTGAGTACTCGGACATTTTGCGCCATACTAAAGTCGATCTCTGGTGCCATATCGATGCCCCATCCCTGGCCTACGTGGCGTATGCCATTATTAACAATCATCACCCGATTACTGTGCATGCCGTGAATGACTGGTTTGCTCGCATTGGGACCCGTCGATAGCATAGATACTCCTTTTACTTTGGAGATGGCTTCAGCAAGCGAGCTCCCTAGATTACTAGAAATATCCCGGCTACTGAGTGTTTCTGCTACTGTAACACTCTTTGTAGTGGCTTTACTTTTTACCACTACTTCATTGAGCGAAAAGTTGGATGCATAAAGGGAGATATAGAGTGGGTGACCACTAGATGCCTCTTTCGTAGCATTCCTGATCTCAACGGCTTCATACGCAATGTGAGAGAACTTAAGGGTCGCACTGTGGGGCACCAATACGGTGATTTTTCCGCCCCTTGCAGTGACTCCTGTTTCACGGTCGTTGATTGATACAACCACTCCATCTATTGGTTCTTGCGTAATGGCATCACGCACGATGCAAGAGATGGATACTCCCTTGCTCTGCTCCTGTGCAAAAATGTCTGTCTTGGAAAATGTAAGCGATAATAACATCACTATACACTTACAGATGGCAAGACAACAAGGCTGATGACTCCTCATCATAAACTAGGATTAATGATTAAACTTGCAACTGGGTTGCAAGGGTAGCTAATGTTTTTTAGTTAGGCTATAAAAATGGGCAACTAATCAGGGCTTACGCATTAGAATAGTCTTGTGAGTGGCTTTTATCGGGGTGTCTATGGATAAGGAGACTGTTACACGGTGTGAATAATTAACATCCACGGACAAATTCATCCCACAAATAAGGGTGCAGATGGTCTTTGAATAACAGCCTAAAAAAGCAACAGCTAAGTGACCAAAAGTTTAGTTGCAACTAAGCATTTGCTTTGTTGCATCTCGGTTTGCTTAGTTGCAACTCGCCGATCGCTTAGTTGCAACTCCGTTTTCGCTTTTATATGGTTTTGAATATCAGCTTGTTATAAATTGGATTTTTGGGTTACTCCTTTCTCCTATTTTATAGGGTCATTAACTTATGCATTTACTCCTAATGCGTAACCCCTGCAGTACAAAAATCCAATGGCTGTCTGGTTGGAAAATAATATGTAAATTGCACTAGTAATTTGAAACTACGTAATCGTGAAGTGATATGAAAGATTTGACCATCTCAAACATAGAACGGCAGAATGTACTTAACAATCGTTTTGCGGTCAGTAAGGTACAAGAGCATCTTGATATAGAAGGAATGCTCTTTGAGGGCGAATACCGCTTTACAAAAAAAATGGTTGCCGACTTTTATCAAGTTGACACATCTACAATAGATCGTTACCTGCAATCAAATTCTGATGAATTGAAGCATAACGGATATATTTTATGTAAGGGTAAACAACTGAAAGAGTTTAAGTTAGAATTTGCTCACCTTATTAATGAGGCGAGCAAAACAACACAACTTGGACTGTTTAATTTCCGCTCTTTCTTGAATATGGGTATGCTACTTACAGAGAGTGAAAAAGCCAAGAAAGTCCGTAGCCTCATCTTGGATTTTGTGATTACCACTATCAATGAAAAGACAGGTGGAGGAACAAAATATATCAACCGCAGGGATGTGCATTACCTTCCTGCCGCAATTACAGAGGAAAACTATCGTAAAAATCTCACTTCTGCCATCAAACAATACGTGGAGGGACATCCCACATACAAATATTCTCAAATTACAGATTTCATTTACAAGGCTGTATTCAAGGAGAATGCTAAGGAATACCGGGAAGTGTTGAAGTTGGATTCCAAAGACAATGTTCGACACACGCTGTATTCAGAGGTTTTATTGGTTATTTCTTCTTTTGAAAACGGTGTGGGTGCAGTTATCAATGAACGATTCAAGGAAAACGGTGGCAGAAAACTTACTATTGACGAAGTGAAGCGTATTGTAAACGAACTTGCCGAACATCCCATGCAGAAACCTTATCTGAATGATGCCAGAACAAAAATGGCTTCAAGGGATTTTAGTTTCCGGGATGCGTATCATGGTAACATTGCAGACTATCTACAAGCTGTTACTCCTGAAGAGTTTGAACGATTCATCGGTGACCAGTCTATTGATTTTGACCAAATTTTAGCGGACAATAAAGATGTACTGAAACGCTTAAAACAGGCAGAGGATGAGTAAGGAAATTATTTACATAGATTACGATGAAACTCTAAGCATCTATGGCAAAATGATTGATGCCAGTGATGGTGGCTTTGAAGGAGTGCGTGATGAAGGCGGTATTCGTGCTACATTGGATTTTGTGCAAAACGATTTATACTATCCTACCTTTGCCGACAAACTGACCTATTTGATGTATAGATTTTGTTCCGGGCACTTCTTCAATGATGGGAACAAGCGTATTGCACTGAGTTTGGGTGCGTACTTCTTACATAAAAATAATTACTATTGGCACGCTTGTATCTGTATGCGTACATTGGAATCTATCATTTATCACGTGGCAGCATCGAACATCGACCAAGATTTGCTGCTACGCATCGTCAATAGCTTTCTAACCAGTAAAGATTATGACGAAGAGCTGAAAATAGATATTGCCAATGCCATGAGCAAAGGTGAGTTAGGAATACAAGGCGAAGATTACGAATAACTGAATATAATTATGGCGAATGTACTTGAAATCATAAAACGTAGATTTAAATTACTAGTGTAATTTACTTATTATTTTCCAACCAGACAGCCATTGGGGTCTTGTGGACTTTTTTTGTCAGTGTCAATATTTTTTGTATCTTTGCCATTGCTTAAGGCAAATGGTTCGTTGGCCGAGTGGTTAGGCAACGGTCTGCAAAACCGTGTACGGCGGTTCAAATCCGCCACGAACCTCTATAGTTTTTTCATAATAATTTAAGGTTTAAGTAGGTACCTTAAGTCGCGAGACTTGAGGTATTTTTTTGTATCTTTGGGGAATATGAGAGGTGGCACTTTTCTTTGCCACTAGTAATTAAGATAGAACGACATGATAGAATACTTGAGAGGGAAGCTGGTAGAGCGTACCCCCACGGCTGCGATAATAGAGGTGGGCGGAGGAATAGGCTATTTACTCGCTATCTCCCTCAATACCTACAATAAGATACGCGAGGGAGAGGAGGCGAAGCTCTTGGTGCATGAGGTGCTGAGGGAGGATACCCACGACCTTTATGGCTTTTGTGAGGAGGCGGAGCGGAAGCTCTTTCGTCTGCTGATTACGGTGAATGGCGTTGGTCCTGCCACGGCTCGTCTGGCACTCTCTAGCTTTACCCCAAGTGAGCTCACCCGACTGATTAAGGAGGGAAATGAGGCGGGATTGAAGTCGATCAAGGGGGTAGGGGTTCGTACCGCTCAGCGAATTATTGTGGAGCTGAAGGATAAGATCGAAGCGGAGATGGGCACCTTCAATATCGGCATTGATAGTAGTAAGGACCCACTTGCCACGGAGCACCAGGCTATGTACGAGGAGGCGGAGAAGGCGTTCATTGCCCTTGGCTATCCTGCTGCAGCTGCCCGCAAGGTGGTGGCAAAGCTGGCAAAGTCCGATCCCAATATGAGTATTAATGATATGATCCGCAAGGGTCTGCAGATGCTGTAGCGTGTGTGGAGAGCGATGCGACGGTGCTACGTGGCATTGCCCCTTGTACTACTCTTCTGGGGTAGTGGAAGGGCGCAATCTCTCCAGACCGATTCGGTGGGGTATCTCCCGGCGACGGGCTACTACCTCCTCTATAGCCGAGATAGCTTGGGGGCGTGGCAATTGCGGGAGCTACTCACCTCCGAGGAGTATTTCCGTGCGAAGGCACTACAGCAGACGGGTGAAGTCTTTTATGAAAAAGGGAAGCCTCCACTTCCCAAGCCCCTTCCCCAGCGTCCTAAGCTGGGATTAAAAGCCAATGGTTATCTCTCCCTCAATCTAAGTCATACCACTACTGAGGAGGATAATCCTCTGCTACCAGTGGGGCTACGCAAGCGAAGCCATTTCACCATTTTGCCAGAGATGAATATTCACCTCAAGGCCAACTACTCCGAGCGATTGCAGCTCGACCTTAGTTACACTACCGAGCCGGTGATGGCGGATCGCCGAAGTAGAGTGCGGCTGAGGTATGAGGATGAAAACTACGACTTTGTGCAGCGACTACAGGCGGGCAATGTGCGAATGGAGAGTCGCAATCCGTTGATTGATACCGGTGGGGAGCTCTTTGGCGTACGGGCGGACTTGCTGATGGGTCCTTTCTCGTTTCAGGTGGTGGCCAGTCGGCAGTATGCCGAGGAGCGTAAGATTGTAGTGCAGGGCGGACGACAATTGATCCAGACGGAGCTGAAAGGGAGTGACTACGACTTTGCTCAGCACTTCTTTCTCTCGGAGTTCTTTGCCGCCCAATATAGCGACGCACTCAAGCACTTGCCCCTTGTGGAGAGTGACCTCTACATAGACCGAGTGGAGGTGTGGGTCACCACCCCACGTCAGATGGATAATCGGAGCCGTTCGGAACCGATTACTGCCTTCAAAGGGGCTTCGACTGCTCAGCAACTCCCTAGTAGCAACCTTTTTGAGGCAAGTGGTATCGAGATCACTTCTGCCCGAAAGCTTCCGCCTTCGGCCTATACCCTCCACCCGACACTCGGATTTATCTCACTTCAAAGTCGACTGGGGGACGGGCAGATACTAGCAGTGGCCTACAGCTATCATTACAAAGGAAAGCGGTATCAGGTGGGGGACTTGGTGACTGCGGAGGGGGGTAGTCGGCGTGTAGCACTGCTGTCGGAGCAGGATCGCTCTCCTCACTCACCGCTTTGGGGGCTGATGATGAAGAATGGCTACTCTCTCTCGGGGGCAAGGCCAGATATCCAGAATGACGAACTACAGGTGTCGCTAGTTTTTAAGGACGAGGAGGCGGGGGTAGATAAACCGATTGTGGAGAGAGGAGCGGATAGTGGTCGCTCGTGGCTCGACCTATTTGGCTGGGACCGAGCCGATAGCTCTGGTCGGGGTGGGGCACCCGATGGGCTCTTCGACCTGATTGATGGGGTCACTTATCTCAAGGCGACTGGCACCCTCTTTCTACCTCAAAGGTATCCTTTTGTAGAGATACCTCGGGATGGCTACCCTACCTTTCAAGCACTTTATACGAAGAGCCAACGTGAGGCAAAGGAGGCTCAGGAACTAGACCTCTTTAGAATTCAAGCGGAAGTGACGGGGAGCCAGATGCAGTCGGTGTCGCTAGGTCATCAGAAGATTGAGCCAGGGAGTGTGCGGGTAGAGGCGAGTGGTCGACAGCTTTCGGAGGGGGTGGAGTATGTGATTGACTACCTTTCGGGGAGGCTTACGCTGACCACCAATACCACGGAGACGATTGAGATTACGGTGAAGGAGCGAGAGCAGCAGCGACGCAAGGAGAAGTCTCTGGTGGGTGCGGAACTGAATTGGACGCCCTCCCCTCGCCTCAATGTCGGCGGTACGCTGCTCGCCTATTGGGAGGATAGCCGACGTAATAGGATACGGTGGGGAGAGGAGGTGCTACGCAACCGTATGTGGGGGGTACATGCTAGCTACCATTGGGAGAGCCCATCGGTAATTGAGTGGTTCAATGAGTGGAGTGGACTGGAGGTGCGGGAGCCACTGAAGCTCTCTCTTCAGGCCTCTTATGCGGAGCTGCTTTCCGATTATAATCGTTCGCGCAGTGGCAGTGATAAGATCGTAGTGGAGGACTTTGAGGAGGGCAATAGATATATTGAGCTCACCTATCCGCAGGGGTGGTCTCTAGGGCAGGTGGAGCGACCTGAGAGCCGTGCCCAACTGGCGTGGTTCAAGGTGGATGCTCTTCTGGTACGGGATGGTGCACCGCACCAACCAACACACTTAATGAAAGACCAAAGTCAGCGCCACCACCCTTTGGTTCGGGAGGTGCCCCTCGAGGAGTTCTTTCCGCAGCGCGACCGTTCGCCCATCGGGTTGCAGACGCTCTCCACGCTCAATCTCTCTTTCTATCCCTCCGAGCGTGGTCCCTACAACCCTCAGTCTCCCACTGCACCGCAGGAGATGTGGGGCAGTATCAGCTATCCCCTTTCGACCAATGACCTAGAGAATCGGCGCTACAGTTACATGGAGCTCTGGATGCTCGACCCCTTTACCCTTGACCCCGATGCCACTGAGGGGATGCTCTACCTGGATCTTGGGCGAATGAAGGAGGAGATTCTCCCCGACGAAGGTATCTACTACGAGGGAAGTGAGGCGAAGCAAGAGACGGAGTGGGGGCGGAAGGCACTCACCCCGCCACAGCTCTACGGTTTTGATACTACGGGAAAGGTACCGATCAATCAGCAAGATGTGGGGCTGGATGGACTGACCTCGGAGGAGGAGCGGAGCCACCCTCGCTATCAATTGTTTCGTGATGAAAAGGACCCCGCAAAGGACGACTATCGCTTCTTCTTGGGCGATGAATGGGACGAGGTGGAGGCACCGATCTTGGAGCGTTATCGCTATATCAATGGTATGGAGGGCAATTCCACTCCTCGGGTCATTCAAGGGGTGGAGAGTGCCCGGACGTGGGACCCCGATACCGAGGACCTCAATAGGGATATGATTCAGGAGCAGGAGGAGGGCTATCTGAGGTATGAGTTACCGATCACTCGTCAGGGACTGAGTGGTGAGCAGATTGTGGGGGAGAAGCGACTAAGCGAGCGAGAGCGGTGGGTGAAGCTACGAATCCCATTACATGCCCCTTCAGAACAGATTGGGCAGCGAGTATCGCTACAAGATGTGCGGACCCTTCGGTTGTCGCTCACCCGTTTTAGCAAAGAGGCGCAGCTCCGACTAGCACAGTTTAGGATCGTCTCTACCTCGTGGAGTAAGTTTCAGAGCAGCATCGAGCCGAGTGATATGCGTAGTGCCGAGATGCAGATGAGTACCCTTTCTCTGGAGGAGGATAGCCAAAGGGCACCAATCCCTTACCTCTCTCCGCCCGAAGTGGAGCGGGATGAGGTGGCGAGTGACTGGGCACTACGTGCTGAGGATGAGCAGGCTTTGGCGATGAAGATAGCGTATCTAGCACCTGGCCAGCCGGTGGCTATCTACAAGGAGCAATCGCTCGATCTTCGCCACTATCAGCAGTTGGAGCTCTGGAGTCACTTGGAGTCGGAGCAGATGATTGCAAGGGGTGAGTTGGAGCTTTTTATTAGGGTGGGGCACGACTTTACTCGCAATTACTACGAGTACCGCCTGCCACTTGAGGCAACTCCCATCGGCAATTATTCGGCACTCGGTGAGGAATTGATAAGGTCTGAGGTGTGGCGACCCAATAACCTCGTCCAAATCTCCTTGGCAGAGCTGACAGAGCTCAAGCAGCAGCGACTGTTGGCAGGAGCCGAGGACCATATCCCCTTTGTACAGCCCGATCCTGCACATCGTGGGGCTACCATGGTGGTGAAAGGGCAGCCCACACTGGGTGAGGTGACGGCCGTACTGATTGGGGTGCGGAATAAAAGTGACCGCCGACTCTCTGCGGAGGTGTGGGTCAATGAGATGTCGGTGAAAGGAGCAAGGGCCGTGGGTGGAAAGGCAGCCCAAGGGGCGATGCAATTGCAGTTGGGAGAGCTAGCATCGCTTCATCTAGATGGGCAGTATCGCACTGCTGGCTTTGGCGCGATCACCTCGGATAGTCGCAAGTACGAGCTACAGGATATGCAGTCCTTCCTCCTTCGCACCGAGCTAGAGCTGGGTATGCTACTGCCCAAGCGGTGGCAACTGAGGTTCCCTATTCGTTACTCCCTAGAGCGACAGAAGTCTACTCCCTTCTACGATCCCTTTGATAGCGACCTCCGTAATGAAGGGGGCATCGGTGCCACCTTTAGGCAACAGGAGAGCCTAGAACTCGCCGATATGCGTTGGCTCAATTCTGCTGATAAGAGGCGTCCGTGGAGCCTCTCCAATTGGCTATTCAGCTACCGCCTACATCGCCAAAAGGGGTATGCCCCCGACCTACTTGAGGAGCGAGAGCGCAGCTCCGAGAGCGAAGTGACCTACCAATTCGATACCTCGCAAGGCAGTTATATCCGCCTCAATAGTCTCTGGAATCGCTACTTCAAGTACCAGCAATTCCCCTCCGACTACTCAGCCCTCACCACCCTTCGTAGCCGTTGGGACTGGGTCAGGGGGTTGCAAATCAAGCAGAGCTACAAGGGACTCACCCTCTCCCTACAAAGCACCACGATGGCACTCATCCACGAACCATTTGAGGCACGCCACCGCGAGAGTCAAGCGAGCCAATTTGAGTGGATGACGCGGGAGATACTACGAGACCTTACCGCGCTCGGCAGCACGGAGCATTACTTCGGGCAGTTGGAGCTCGCCTACCGCCTACCGCCGATGTCGGCTCATTGGCTCCAGCCACTCACGGGGCAGGCCACATGGCGAAGCAATTATCAGTGGCAACTAGGGGCAAGGAGCGCTCAGTACCAGCAGGGCAACAGAGCGGAGAATGGCACTTACCTCGACCTCTTGCTTCAGTATCATTTCAGCACGCTACCGATCAAAGTACTACAAGACTTCTCTCTGCACCTTCGCCGAACCACAGGTACCAGTTTGCCTGGGTTGCTCGCCGATGGGGGTAAGGTGATGGGGCTTGGCTTTGTCGACCGACAGTTGATGCCAGGCATTGCCTTTCGGCTTGGTATGGACCACCCTCTCTCCACCTTTGAAAAGATGCAGGAGCAGAGCCTCATTACCCAGAAGGGAGGCAGCCGACAGCCTCTAACCACCTTTTGGCGAAATGAAATGGAGGCACGGCTGAGGTTCGAGCCTTTGAAGGGACTCGAACTCACCTTTACCTACGAAAACAATCGGCACCACCACACCTCGGTGACCCCTTACCAAACCGAGGGGGCCAAGATAGAGCGAGGCAACCTACGATATAGCACCATCGCACGACTGCAGAAGCACCCCGAGGTAGAGCACTTTGCCCAGCAGTCGAGCCTCCTTTACCTGGAGCGTGAGGGGCTACCTAGCCTGTTGGCCACTCTGCCCAATTGGCAAGTGTCGCTCAATATCTCCCAGTGGCACTCGTGGCTAAAGGAGCATATCCCCACCCTCAAGCTGACCCATCAGTATCGGGCTTATGTGGAGGTGCCTACCTACTACATCACTGCCGAGCAGAATGACCTCCAAAGCCTAGTGGTGAGTGAGGAGCTGAGCCCGCTCATCGGGCTAGAAGTGAAGAGCCAGCTCGGCATCTCGCTAGAGGAAAGGTACAATAAGCGCCACTCCCAAACCCTCCAAACCACCGCCAAGCGGATACTCGATCAGACCGACCACGAACTCTATAGTCGGCTAGGCTATTACGTCACCTTTGCACCCCTCTTCACCAGTAAGATCAGCCTACTTAGGAGCGAGCGACAGAGCCTTCGCCTACAGCTCCACCACACCTATACCTATAGCCTTCTTCGGAATATTCAACAACAGGAGAGCGACCTTGCCCTACAAGGCATGAAAGCCCATACTCTGCAATTCTCAGCAGAGTATGGGCTTTCTGATGCCATTAGCGTTCGGGTGTTTGTGGAGCGTCAGCAGCGCCAACCACTCGTCTCCAATTACAGTTTTCCCTTCAAGCGAACCACCTACGGGCTACTCTTCCGTCTGCAACTAAAGCCTTGAGACTGTTGCACGAAGGCGATCTGCTGCGTTGCTTTCGGAATTCGGCTTCGGTCACGTACGTGAGTACGCTCCCTTCAGCCTCATCCTCAGCGCCTTGCATCTCATCCTTCGTGCAAAGTCTCAGCACATTTGAAGCAAATGTGCGAGAATGGCACTTCGTGCAAACATTACACTTCGTGCATCATTCTCGCCTTAGCCCACGGGCAATTACCCCCGAGCCGTAGCAAAGTTGCTGTGAACGGTCGTAGATCGTACAAAACTGCCCTGGGGCAATCCCTTGAATCAATTCAGTAGAGTGCAGAGTGTAGATCCCCTCAGCGTCCCGCTTCAGTTGTCCCACGGTAAAGTCGGGCGTGTGGCGTACCTTGAAGGTCACCTCTAGCTCCTCCCCCTCCATCGGGTCGAGCGTAATCCAGTGCATCTCCGGCATCTCCACCACATTGCCATACTGCGTCTCGGGGTCGTAGCCACGGCTTACATAGAGCCTATTTTGCTCAATATCCTTGCGGATTACAAACCACGGGCCACCCGATAATCCGAGCCCCTTCCGCTGACCGATGGTGTGGAACCAATAGCCCCGATGCTCACCGACCACTTTGCCCGTTTCCAGCTCAATGATTTCGCCCTTCTGAGTACCGAGATAGCGCTCCAAGAATTGATTATAATCTACCTTACCGAGGAAGCAAATCCCTTGGCTATCCTTTCGCTGTGCCGTGACTAAGTGCTCCATCGAAGCGATCCTCCGCACCTCACTCTTTGGCAGTTCCCCAAGGGGAAAATAGGCCTTTAGAAGCTGAGGATAGGTGATCTGAGCGAGGAAATCGGTCTGGTCTTTCACTGGGTCCACCGCCGTGGCGAGGAACTCCTTATCGCCCACCACCTTTTTACTCGCGTAGTGCCCCGTTGCGATCTGATCGTAATCCCGCCCCGCATACTCATTGAAGTAGCCAAACTTGATGATCCGATTGCAGAGCATATCGGGGTGAGGGGTACGTCCCTCCCGCACCGTATCAATGATGTATTGCACCACATAGTCCCAGTACTCACGATGCAGATTGACCACCTCCAGAGGGCGACCATAGTGCTTGGCGAGCCACTTCACCATCTCCATATCCTCCTCGCTAGGGCAGTCCTCATAGCCTGCCTCATTAGCTCCGATATAGATATAAAAGAGGTCGGGCGCCTCGCCACGCTCCATCATCAGATGGAGTGCCACGGAGCTATCCACACCGCCCGAGAGCAATAGTGCACGTTGCATAATCAGGATACCTTACTGCCTGGCTTCACCTCCTTGCTCGTGGTGAGTACGGAGAGGGAGCCATCGGCCTCCATTACGGAGAGAATCATCCCTTGGCTCTCGATTCCTCTCATCTTACGAGGGGCAAGGTTGGCCACAAAGATCACCTGCTTCCCTACCAGCGTCTCAGGCTCGTAGTGCTTTGCCAGACCCGAGATGATGGTCCGCTCTCCAAAGCCATCATCGAGGGTAAATTGCAGGAGCTTATCGGTCTTAGGCACCTTGGTACAAGCCTTGACCGTAGCTACACGGAGGTCGATCTTCTCAAACTCCTCAAACTTAATCTCAGGGGCAATCGCCAGTGGTTTTGCCGCCTTAAGAGCTGCCTCTGCATTGCTCTTCTTGATCGCTGCTAGGCGGTCGAGCTGAGCTTGGATCGTCGCATCCTCTAGCTTCTCAAAGAGGAGCTCAGGCTGCTCTAGCTGGTGGCCCGCCTCCAATAGGTCGCTCCTACCGATCTCCGACCAGGTGAGGGCGCCCTCCATATTCAGCAGATGGCGTAGCTTCTTCATAGAGAAGGGGAGGAAGCTCTCCATTAAAATAGCCAGATTGGCACTGATCTGTAGTGCCACATTGAGGATGGTAGCTACCCGATCCATATCTGTCTTGGCCAACTTCCAAGGCTCCATATCGGCGAGATACTTATTGCCTAGGCGAGCCAAGTCCATGGCTCTACGCTGAGCATCACGGATATGGAAGTTATCGAGAAGGTTGGCCACATCGTCGCGGATGGTACCGATCTCGGCAAGGACCGCCTTATCCTCCTCCTGAAGGGTGGTGATGGCAGGCACTTTCCCCTCAAAGTACTTGTGGGTCAGTACCAAAGCACGATTCACGAAGTTGCCAAGCACTGCCACCAGCTCATTATTGTTGCGAGCTTGGAAATCGCTCCACGTAAAGTCATTATCCTTGGTCTCAGGAGCATTGGCGGTCAAGACATAGCGGAGGATATCCTGCTTGCCAGGGAAGTCGCGTAGGTACTCGTGGAGCCAAACCGCCCAATTTCTACTGGTAGAGATCTTATCGCCCTCGAGATTGAGGAACTCGTTGCTAGGCACATTATCGGGGAGGATAAAGGAGCCCTCAGCCTTGAGCATCGCAGGGAAGACAATGCAGTGAAAGACGATATTGTCCTTACCGATGAAGTGGATCATGCGGGTCTCGGGATCTTTCCACCAGGTCTCCCAACTATCGGGGAAGAGCTCTTTGGTATTGGAGATATAGCCGATAGGGGCGTCAAACCATACGTAGAGCACCTTGCCCTCAGCGCCCTCTAGCGGTACCGGAATACCCCAGTCGAGGTCGCGGGTCACTGCTCTAGGCTGTAGCCCAAGGTCGAGCCAACTCTTCACCTGTCCGTAGACATTAGGGCGCCACTCCTTGTGCCCCTCGAGGATCCACTCGCGAAGCCACTGCTCGTACTTCCCTAGGGGGAGGTGCCAGTGCTTGGTCTCTTTCATCACTAGCTCCGAACCGCTGATGGCCGACTTTGGATTGATCAGGTCGGTGGCATTCAGACTGCTACCGCACTTCTCGCACTGGTCGCCATAAGCCCCTTCGTTGCCACAGATAGGACAAGTACCGGTGATGTAGCGGTCGGCAAGGAATTGCTTTGCCTCCTCATCGTAGTACTGCTGAGTGGTCTGCTCTATAAACTCGCCCTTTTCGTAAAGTGTGGTGAAGAAGTCCGACGCCATCTGGTGGTGCGTCTCGCTTGTAGTGCGTGAGTAGACATCAAAGGAGATGCCAAACTCTTCAAACGACTCTTTAATTAGCTTGTGGTAGCGATCCACAATGTCTTGTGGCGTTACCCCCTCCTTCATCGCTTTGATCGTGATGGGCACACCGTGTTCATCCGAACCACCGATAAAGGCCACCTCCTCGCCCTTCAGACGAAGGTACCTCACATATATATCTGCTGGGACGTAGACCCCTGCCAGGTGTCCAATATGCACCGGACCATTGGCATAAGGAAGGGCCGTCGTCACCAAAGTACGCTTAAATTTTCCGTTACTCATATCCTTCTTATTTCTATCCATTGTATATTTGGCACAAAGTTACAAAAATCAAATGACAGCGAGATAAATAGTGCCATTGGAGGCAGGGGTTACGCATTAGAAAGGACTTGCCGTATGGCATTCATAGGTGTGTCTATAGGAAAGGACCCCGGCTGAGGGGTCCGTGTTAAATAGGC
>NZ_KV820661.1:0-735 GCF_001815465.1 Porphyromonas sp. HMSC077F02
TTCGGGGCTAACGCCCCTCCGACGTGGGGGCTAGAATCCGTCGGACCTCCTCGCGGAGGTCCTTCTAGTCCATCAGTAGCTTTGGTGAATATAAGTTGTTATGTTGTACAGAGTATGAGATGCAGGACTCTTTCTAATGCGTAACCCCTAGTTATGGAGACAGGGGTTACGCATTAGAAAAGTCTGTGTGGCATTCATAGGTGTGCCTATATGTGGAGGACCCCGGCTGAGGGGTCCGTGTTAAATAGGCACAGGTCAAGGCACGCAGTGCCGAAGACCTGTGTATAATGAGGCACAAAATGTCCTTACGACCCCGGTTGAGGGGTCGGACAAGCTTATCTGAGTCTGACCCCTCAACCGGGGTCAAGGAGGTAGGGAATATGCTCTTACACACAGGTCGTTCGGGGCTTTGCCCCTCCGACCTGTGCCTATTTAACACGGACCTCTGCCGAGGTCCTTCCTTTTTGGCTCTCCAATAAATGCTACACAAACCTTTCTAATGCGTAACCCTGACAGGGGTTACGCATTAGAATTAGAAACTTAAGTTACAGTCATAGTATAGAAGGTTGTATTAGAGAAGCTACTAAGGACCTCGGAGAGGTCCGATTTGTCGTAGCCCCCACGTCGGAGAGGCGTTAGCCTCGAACGACTGGGGGTAAGCAATGGCACACGTATATATTCGACCCCTTGCGGGTCGGACCATATGAACTAAGTCATCAAAGTTAATCCTAGAAT
>NZ_KV820661.1:835-23395 GCF_001815465.1 Porphyromonas sp. HMSC077F02
CTGCGAGCCTCGAATGGGGGCTACAACAAATCGGCCTCCTGCGGAGGTCCTTTTCTCATAGACACTCCAATAGATGCTACACAAACATTTCTAATGCGTAACCCCTGTGCTTCCTCCGACCTATTGTGCCACAGCTTTATAATTTTTGTGTAAGTTTGTGGATATGAAAGCAGGACTATCTCGGAGCTACTCTATCGGTTCGAAGCCGAGTGCGGGGTATCTCTTTTCACTTTGGGGCTTTATGCTCCTATTTGTGGTGGCATTGTCGATGTTGATGATGCCTCTTTTGGGGTTGCTCCTATCGGGCAGCTATGTGAAGTATGTGGCGATGATTGTGCAGGGACTACTGGTCTTTGCGCTACCGGCGTGGCTAGTGGAGCAATACTATCGACGAAGCCACATGGAGCAAGTGTGGCGGTTACGGTGGAGCGATGCACGGCTGGACCACTTTCCTCGCCTTGTGGCTCTGATGCTGGCGGCTATGTGTGCCAGTCTGCTGCTAGAGTCGGCGATGAGCCTCTTCCCTGTGCCCAGTGTCTTTGCCCAATTGGAGGAGCAGATGACTTTGGAGTACGAAGCACTCCTAGCGGAGCAGCGGCTGATGGGGCGGATACTGATCTATATCGCCACCATTGTGGCAGCACCACTGGGGGAGGAGCTCTTCTTCAGAGGGGGTGTGCTGGGGTGGTTGCTCTGTCGGCTTCGCAATCCGCATGTGGCGGTGTGGGTCACGGCGCTACTCTTTAGTGCGCTGCACATGCAGTGGAGTGGTTTCCCTAGTCGGCTCTTGCTAGGCGGGGTGATCGGTTATGTGGCACTCTACCGAGGGCTTTGGGTGGCGATCCTCTTCCACGTGGTGAATAATGCACTGACCTTTGTGCTAGAGTCTTTTGATCTGGAGCTAGGGCTCGGCTGGGGATTTGCTGTGGTACTGGTGCTTGTGGGCTTACTGGTAATGGAAATGAAACAAGAGGCGAGTGGAGCCTCGTCTATTAATGATTTGAAAGATGAAGAATAAAGTTTGGTTGGTGGCTTTGTCGCTAGTTTTACTGGCTGGCTGTACCAAGAAACAAGAGGAGAAGCAGTTTGTACAACACCTTGAATTTCCCGAGCAGATGTCGCTAGAGGGGAAGGTGGAGATGGCAAGTCGTTTGGTGCCGACTGCGGAGCAATTGGCATGGCAGGAGCAGGAGCTAACCGCCTTTATCCACTTCGGAGTGAATACCTTTACCGACCGTGAGTGGGGCGATGGCACGGAGGATCCTGCCCTTTTCAATCCTACCGACCTAGATACCGATCAGTGGTGTAAGGTGCTAAGTGAGGCGGGCTTTAAGATGGTGATTCTTACGGCAAAGCATCATGATGGTTTCTGCCTATGGCCTACCAAGACTACGGAGCACAGTGTCGCTTCATCGCCTTGGCGAGAGGGCAAGGGTGATGTGGTGGGCGACCTGGCTAAGTCGTGCCAAAAGTATGGTTTGCGGCTGGGGCTCTATCTATCGCCTTGGGACCGGAACCACCCTACCTACGGAGAGGGCGACGCTTATAATAAGGTCTACCTGGAGCAGCTGAGAGAGTTGCTCACCAATTATGGCGAGGTATGGGAGGTATGGTTTGATGGCGCCAATGGGGAAGGACCTAATGGCAAGGTGCAGGAGTACGACTGGGAGGCGGTAATCAAGCTGATAAAGGAACTGCAGCCCAATGCGATCACGGCCATTATGGGCCGAGATGTGCGGTGGGTAGGCAATGAAAGTGGCTTGGGCCGTGAGACGGAGTGGAGCGCAACGGTAGTGCCGCCTTCATCTCTGGCAAGAGCAGCAGCTACGAAGGAGGCACTTGGTATTGAGGAGATGTCGAAGGACCTCGGTAGTCGTGAGATGCTGGAGAAGGCTAAGGAGCTCTTCTGGTACCCTAGCGAGGTGGATGTGAGCATCCGTCCGGGCTGGTTTTATCACGACTATGAGTCGCCAAAGACGCTCGGAGCTTTGGCAAATATTTACTTCCAATCGGTGGGGATGAATTCGTCTCTACTTCTGAATATTCCACCCAATAGTGAGGGTAAACTGGCCAATGTGGATGTGCAACGTATTCAGGAACTGGGTCGCTTTGTGCGTCAATTCAATGCGGAGGATGCAGTGAGAGACTTTAAGCCTTTTACGCTAGAGGTAGGCAACTACAAGGAGGTGGAGCTGGATGATGACCAGATGGTCTCTGCTATTTTGCTCCAAGAGGAGATCGCCAAGGGGCAGCGTGTGGAGTCGTTTGAGCTAGAGGCACTCGTGGGCAATGAGTGGCGAAAGATCGGCAAGGGAACCACAATCGGGTACAAGCGGATCATTTTGCTAGAGCAACCGGTGCGGGCGACGAAGCTACGACTTAAGCTCTTGGAGAGTAGGGGAGTGGCTAATATTGGTCGTCTAGCTGCCCATCGGGTACCAGATATTGAGGAGTTGAGCCTCGCCACTGAGGGGGCGATGATAGAGAAGAAGGGGTGGAAGGTGATTGCCGAGCGTCCCTTTACCCTAGAGATGGACGAGATGGCTGAGATGGAGGGCTTTAGATATATGCCCAGTGGTGAGGGGGATGAGGTGATTACTCACTATACGCTATCGGGAAGTGCCGATGGCAAGGAGTGGGAGATGCTGAGCATAGGGGAGTTTGGCAATATCCTCAATAATCCTATCCCTCAGTACCAAAAGCTATCGGAGCCTAAGAGGGTGAAGTACCTTCGCTTTACAGGGACCAACCGCAATGGCAGAGATGTGGTTCCACATATTGATGAACTAGATATTTTTTAAGTAAGAGATGAAGACAAGATATATTGGAGCCCATGTATCGGCTTCGGGAGGAGTATCGAATGCAGTGGCGAATGCCTTGGAGATCGGGGCAAATGCCTTTGCACTATTTACCCGCAATCAGCGGCAATGGTACCCTAAGCCACTGGAGGAGGAGGAGATAGAGAACTTTAGAAGTGCGGTGAAGGAGGCGGGCATTGCGCCAAAGCATATCTTACCCCACGCTAGCTATCTAATCAACCTCGGTAATCCCGACCCGACGAACCTGAAGAAGAGCCGTGATGCTTTCCTAGATGAGATGCAACGGTGTGAGCAACTGGGGCTGACTCTCCTCAACTTCCACCCAGGTAGCCATCTGAAGAAGATGAGTGAGAAGGATTGCCTTGCACAGATTGCGGAGGAGATCAATATCGCTTTGCAGAAGACGAAGGGGGTGACTGCAGTGCTGGAGAATACTGCAGGGCAAGGGACCAACCTCGGGTACCGCTTTGAGCACCTCAAGGCGATTATCGACCAGGTGGAGGATAAGAGTCGTGTGGGTATCTGTATTGATACGGCACACACGTTGGCCGCTGGCTACGATATCCGCACGGAGGAGGGGTATCGGGAGACGATGTATCAGATTGATAAGATTATTGGGTTGGAGTATCTGAGGGGTATTCACCTCAATGACTCGCTCAAGGAGCTAGCTAGCCGTGTAGACCGCCACGCCTCTGTAGGGGAAGGGGTGATGGGAATGACGCTCTTTGAGGTGCTGATGCAGGATGAGCGTCTGGCAGATATCCCAATTATCTTGGAGACACCGAACCCCGATCGCTGGGCTGAGGAGATCGCACTTCTACGTACCTTTGCTAAGTGAGATGATCCGTTTACCGAAAGCTAAGATCAACCTCGGGCTGAGGATCCTCCGTCGTCGGCCGGATGGTTACCACGACATTGAGACGCTCCTTCTGCCTATCCCGCTTCGCGATGCCTTGGAGGTATTGCCGAGTGAGGAGGGAATGAAGTACGACTTTGGTGACTGGGGCGAGCCGTCGGAGGAGAATCTGGTGGTGCGTGCCTACCATTTGGTAAAAGCAGCTTATCCGGAGGTGCCACCTGTGGAGATTATTCTCCGCAAGCGGATCCCTACTGGGGCGGGGCTGGGTGGTGGCTCCTCGGATGCCTCTAATATGCTCTTGCTCTTAGACGAGCTCTTTGAATTGGGAATGAGCTATGACGAGATGCACCAAATGGCTACCCGACTTGGGGCGGACTGCCCTTTCTTTCTCCGTGATGAACCGCAATTGGCCGAGGGGATTGGGGAGCTGTTATCTCCTTTCCCGCTACATTTGGAAGGGAAGGTGCTGACGCTACTACATGGCGACTTACATATCTCTACTGCTGAAGCGTATGGTGGGGTGGTGCCCTCGGAGGAAGGACCAAGTCTACGTGAGCTACTATCGCAACCGATGGAGGAGTGGCGAGGAACTTTGCACAATGCCTTTGAGCCACATATCTTTGAACGATATCCAGTGCTGGCACACGGCAAGGAGCAACTCTACCGAGCTGGTGCTACTTATGCCGCGATGAGTGGCAGTGGCTCTACGTTATTTGCCCTAAGCGATGCTCCGCTATCGATATCCGATTGGGAAGGAACTCAACAAACATACACACTATAATATTGACTTATGAAAAAAGCACTCACATTACTCGCACTTCTGGTACTGCCACTCATGGGGAGTGCCCAGAGCGATACCATCACGGTGACTCAGTACAAGGCACTAAAGCCGCTGGTAGCACGCACGCCTTTTATGGCTGATAGCATCAATGTGCAGGGCAAGAAGTATGACCTTAAGGGACAACTCTCGCAGATCTCCCCTATCCGCTTGGATAACCCTCACCTCTCTCTAGTCTCTACCGACGCTGAGGGGTATCTCAAGTGCGACTCCACTTTGGCGAATGGGGAGAAGACCATTCAGAGCTACTATCTCTCTATGTTGACCCCTAGCTTTGAGAAAGGAACCATGCTGGTGGAGAGTGACTCGCCTTTCCGTCTTTTCCTTGACGGCACACAGATTGGTTCGTCTGACCAATCGGGGAGCTTTGAGTACCCTTTCTCGCTTTTGCCTAGTGTGGCACACAAAGTGGCCATCCGCCTTCTCTCTAACGAAGGGGGTGCTGCTAAGTATCGGCTGAGAGTGGTGCCTGCAAAGGCGGATAGCCAAATCGCTCTTTCGCTTGATGATAAGGAGTATATGAGTATGCAGTATATGCGAACTGGGGAGAGCCTATCGGAGATGAGTGTCTCTCCCTCGGGACGATATACTAAGGTGGTGCTCCGTGAGACGGTAAACACGAAAAGCCGGTATAGTGTCTTGCTCTACGACGGCAATCGACTGGTGGCTCGTCTTGATGGCAGTTACCTAGAGACGCAGTGGATGCCCCAGTCTGATAAGCTTTGGTTTACCCAAAAGAGCGACACGGGGAAGCAACTCTTGACCCTTGACCCAGCGACACTGACCGTTTCGGTATTGCACCCTGCTATCCCTGAGGAGGGTTACTTCGTGATGGCTCCAACGGAGGATAAGCTGATCTATATGGTGACCAATGAGGGGCCTAAAAACAAGGGCGTTGTGGAGCGTGTATTGGGTCGCTACGATACGACAGGTAGCTACAGAGATCGAGAGTTCCTCGCCTCTTTTGACCTAAAGCAAGGGCTCTATCAGCCACTCACCTATGGTTGTAGAGGTACTTCGCTACAAAGTGTTTCCAAGGATGGCAAGGAGCTCATCTTTAGCACCTCTCGACCTACGACTACAATCCCCTTCTCAGAGAACGACTTCTGTGTCTTGAATCTTGAGACGCTACAAGTAGATACGCTCTTTAGTCACGAGACGGATGTGGCAACGCTTTACTACACCTCTGACCCACGCTATCTTCTGGCTCTAGGAACTGCCAATTCGTTTGGAGGCATCGGTCGCAACCTACCTGAGGGAATGGCTGCAAACACCTATGATATGCAGCTATTTCTGTACGATAGGCAACAGCGTACCGCCAAGGCACTGACAAAGGACTTCGACCCTAATGTGGAGAGTGTCAAGGTGTTGCCCGACCGCTTTGAGGCGATATTCACGGCGGAGAATCAGGACTATGTATCGCTCTATCGTCTCGACCTAAGGAGTGGTCGTATCAATCAGGTCAAGACCACTGAGGAGGTGGTGCGTCGCTTTGATGTGGATAATAAGGGACAAATGATAGCCTATGGTGGGCAAAGCACTATGAACTCCGACCGCATCTATCAGATCAATAACCGTGGGGAGCGTCTGCTCTATGACCTAGCAACACAGAAGATGCACGACCTAGCACTCGGCACGGCAGAGACGTGGAGCTTTACCATGCCTAATGGCGATGTGGTACCTGGTCGTTTCTATCTACCCCCTAACTTTGATCCCTCTCGCAAGTATCCAATGATTGTCTACTATTATGGTGGCACCTCGCCTACGGCTCGCAACTTTGAGGGCTCTTACTCCCTCCCTATGTATGCAGCTCAGGGCTATGTGGTGCTGACCCTTAACCCAAGTGGTACCACTGGTTGGGGACAGGAGTATGCCGCTCGTCACCTCAATGCGTGGGGTAAACGGACGGCCGATGAGATCGTGGCTTCGGTAAAGGGTTTCTGCGAGAGCCATCCTTATGTCAATGCCGAGCGAATTGGCTGTGTAGGGGCTAGCTATGGTGGCTTTATGACACAGTATCTACAGACGATTACCGACCTATTTGCTGCTGCAGTGAGCCACGCTGGTATCAGTTCCATTGCTTCCTATTGGGGCGAAGGTACGTGGGGAATCGGGTATAGCACCGTGGCTAGCTACGGTAGCTATCCTTGGAATAATCCAAAGCTCTACACCGAGCAGAGCCCGCTTTTCCGAGCTGATAAGATCAAGACTCCGCTACTCTTGCTCCACGGTACAGCCGACGTCAATGTACCTATCGGTGAGAGTGTACAGATGTACAATGCCCTCAAGATACTGGGCAAAGAGGTAGAGTTTATCAAGGTCTATGGCGAAGACCACGGCATCTACGATCCTGAGAAACGATTCCTCTGGATGCAAAGTACCATGGCGTGGTTCCAGAAGTGGCTGAAGGATGACCCCACTTGGTGGGACACCCTCTACCCCGAAGTACACCTTTAATTAAAGGTTCTCTAACAAAGAAAGCACCCAATCGGGTGCTTTCTTTGTTTAATCCTAGACTTGGTGATCCAACTTGTCCGGGAAGGGAGTGTCACCGGATAGGGTCTAAAAGCGGGTAGTAGAGCCACCACCGCCCGAGCTTCCTCCGCCAAATCCGCCACCGAAGCTACCACCGCCTCCGAAGCCCCCTCCGAAGCCTCCACCGACGATTGGGCCAACGCCTCTTCGACGAGGATTGGAGAAGCGAATCACATCTTTATTATCGTAGTTGCAGTATTCACAGTGATAGCGACGAACTACCATATTGCTACGCTCTTGTTGGGATAGCAGTTTGTAACTCTTGGTGCCACATCGTGGGCATCGCTGGTATCCGCTGAGTGAGTTGCTGACGCCCACAGCACGATGGTAGCTGCAGGCTGAGCACTGGTAGAGGGTATAATTGACCGAATGAAGGCGTTGCTCCGTGGCTTGTGCTGCGGAGAGTAGCGGTAGATTTTCAGGCGATACAATGGCACGTACACTTCCCTTTGTGTGGCACTGCGGACAATTGTGAAGCTGTCGGCGAGTACGCCCTCTTAGGATCCAGTAGAGCGGCAGTAGGAAGATGAGTGCGGGGAAAATAAGCCACTGCCACATCTGCTTGGGCAGTGAGAAATTGTGGCTCAGGAGTGACGACCTTAGTGCTGGCTCCTTTAGCCTGCGCCAACGGGTCCAAAGCCCTCCGCCAAATAGTAGCCCCACAAGGAGAGAAAAGCCGATATAGCCCCAAAGCAGACCTCCAAGGGCTTCCTGCTGCTCCTCCTCATAGCCGTATTGCCGATTGCCGTCGTTGCGTGCCTCATACCCCTCAGTGAGTAGCTCATCAATCGCCCCTATCATCTGTAGAAAGCCTTCGGCATCTCGCCCCTCCGATATAGCGGGGAGTAGATAGCGATTAGTCAGTCGCTTAGTGGTGATATCGGGGAGTGCCCCCTCTAGTCCGTAGCCTGTCTCTAGGCGGATGATCCGCTCTCCTTTTCTTCCGAACTTGTAGAGGATCAGTAGCCCATTATTATCCTCCCGCTTTCCAATACCCCAAAGCTCAAAGAGCTTTACGGCAAAAGACTCTGGGTCATCATTCTCTATCCCCGGCAGTACCACCAGCACCACCTCCACCGTATGCTTCTCCCGAAGTTGGTAGAGTACATCGTCGAGAGCTACGCGGTCTTCGGGTGAAAAGTACCCCTCAGGGTCGCTCACAAAGTGGCGACTATCCTGAAGCTGTACATTGGGTACCTCGCTAGGAGTGTACTCCCTTGCCCAGCTCCCCACAGGGAGAGCTAGCAAGGCGAATAGTATGATGAGCCACCTCGTCTTCATCCTCTTCTATTAGAAAGCGACAACCGGTGCTACCTCTGCACCAGCGATGGATTCGAAGTAGGCTTGTGGCTTAAAGCCAAGAATGCCCGCAAATATATTGCGTGGAAACTTGCGGATATAGATGTTGTACTCCTTGGCTGTCTCATTGAAACGCTGACGCTCAGTGGAGATGCGATTCTCCGTTCCTTCTAGCTGAGTCTGTAGCATCTGGAAGTTTTCATTCGCCTTCAGCTCAGGATATTGCTCAGCCACCACCATCAGTCGTCCTAAAGCTTGTGAGAGGTTATTCTGAGAGGCCATATACTTCTGCAATGCTTCATCGGTCAATTGGTCGGGATCCACCTTTACTTGAGTAGCCTTTGCTCTTGCCTCAATCACATTGGTGAGGGTCTGCTCCTCGTGCGTTGCATACCCCTTCACGGTATTCACGAGGTTAGGGATCAGGTCGGCACGTCTTTGATATTGATTCTCCACCTGGCTCCAGGCAGTACGTACGCCCTCCTGCTTCTCCACCATATTGTTATTGGCCGATATACCATATCTCGCTACCATTAGCACCACGATGCCTATCACCACAATGGTGATGATTGTTCCTTTTTTCATCTCTTTATTCTCTTAATGGGTTATTCACTTATTACGATTTCCTCTCTCTCTATCTTGCGATTGCAGTAGTGGCACTTCAGCACCCCCTCCTGCTTATTGATCACGTGGTAGCGCCCTTTCATCGGTTCGTTATTGCTGATGCACTTAGGGTTGGTGCAATTCACCAGTCCATTGATCTCCTCGGGAAGGTCCACCTTGATCTTCTCCACCACTTGGTAGTCGCGGATCACGCTGATCACCACCTCCGTAGAGACGAGCGCCAGCATATTCACCTCCTCGGGAGTGAAGTGCTTCTCCTCCACCTTAATAATCCCCTTACGCCCTAGCTTCTGGCTCTTGTAGTTTTGCCCAATTGTAAAGGGATATTCTAGCTCAAATAGTCGGAGTAGCTTCACCACCTTTTGTAGTTTCTCCACAGGGATATGGTCAATCACCGACCCATTCTTGATCGCTTGTACCCGTAGCTTACCTTTCTCGATCTCTGCCATAGCTTATTACTCTTTTACCTCTATTCCAAGTGCTCTACATATCAGTGCTTCGCGCACAAACATTCCATTCACCGCCTGCCTAAAGTAGTAGGCATTGGGCGTGTCATCTACCTCCTGTGCAATCTCATTGACCCTAGGAAGTGGGTGCAGAATACGCATCGATGGCTTTGCCTGCTGGAGGAGCTCGCAATCGAGGACAAAGGTATCCTTTACCGCCTCATAATCCTCCTCGTCAAGGAAGCGCTCCCTCTGCAGACGGGTCATATAGACAATGTCACTCGACCCAATCACCTCGGGAGTGAGCTCGTGATAATACTCCGCTGGTATGCCATGCTCCTCACAATACTCCACATACTCCCTAGGTAGCTCCAATTGCTTTGGTGCCACAAAGGCAAAGGAGGGGCGGTAGTGCGAAAGCCCTTCAATCAGTGAGTGAACGGTGCGACCATACTTCAGGTCGCCCACCATGGTCACCTTCAGGTCGGTCAGCTTGCCTTGCGTCTTACGAATAGAGTATAGGTCCAGCATCGTTTGGCTAGGGTGCTGGTTCGCCCCATCTCCCGCATTAATAATCGGGATTCTCGAGACTTCACTCGCATAGAGCGCCGCCCCCTCCAGATTGTGACGCATCACGATGAGGTCGGCATAGCCCGAGACCATCTGAATCGTATCCTTGAGCGTCTCCCCCTTTACCGAACTACTATTCTTGGCGTCGGAGAAGCCAATCACACGCCCTCCCAGTCTATTGACTGCCGTCTCAAAGCTCAGCCTTGTGCGGGTCGATGGCTCAAAGAAAAGCGTCGCCACCACCTTGCCCTCCAGCAACCGCCTATTGGGGTTTTGCTCAAATAGCTCAGCGGTATCCAGTATCGCCTCTATCTCGCTCGCCGTCAGCTGCTCAATACTAAAAAAACTACCTCTATTCATACAGCAACTTCTATCTTACTACAATAATATTGTGATCACAATCTGAGCCAGAACCACGCGGGCAAACATTCCGAGCGGGTAGACCGAGGCATACGCCACGGTAGGGGTATCCTCCTCTATCTGGTCGCTAATATACTCAAGTGCCATCGGATTGGCCATTGCTCCGCAAAGTAGCCCGCAGATGGTGCCGTAGCTGAGTTTGGAGTATCGCATCGCCAAGATACCGACCAGCAAGGTGGGCAGTACCGTGAGCCCCACACCGATACCGAGCCAAACCAAGCCCGAACCTTCTAGAAGGGTCTCCACGAAATTGGCACCCGACGCTAGCCCTAAGCACCCCAAGTAGAGGGTAATGCCAAAGGTGCGGAGCATCAGATTGGCACTCTGTGTGATGTAGGTGGTCATTCGCAACCTTGGGCCATAAGCCCCAAGAAGTATGCCCACGATGATTGGTCCACCCGCCAATCCTAGCTTGATCGGCATGCTCAGTCCAGGAAGAGCGATGGGTAGAATTCCCACCAGTACTCCTAATGCCATCCCTAGGAAGATACTCACTAGGTACGGGCTATCCAGAGGCTTCAATTGGTTGCCAATCTCCTCGGCAAGGCGATTGATGCCCTCCTCCTCACCTACTACGGTGATCCGGTCGCCCATCTGTAGGTGTAGCTTTGGATTGGGCACCAAGTCTATCTCGGCTCTATTGACGCGAGTCACCGTCACATGGTACTCATTACGCAATCGAAGGCTCGCCAATGTGGCACCATTGAACTCCCGCTTTGAGACTAAGAGGCGACGCTGAACCAATTGAGGGCCACGTGCCTCCCAATTCATCGACTCGTGGTCTCGCTCCCGCTCTACTCCAAAGAGCGTTACTAGCGATTGTGCCACCTCCTCGTCACAAACGATACTCAGGCGGTCGTGTAGCTCTAGCTTGGTATCGCTTTTGGGCTGAATCACTTCCCCCCTGCGGAGCAATCGAGAGGCGAGGAAATCGATGTGAAAGGCTTGATTGACCTCGGCAAGAGTCTTGCCCACCAGCCCCTTATTCTCTACTACAAAGTCACCCACATGGTGGCGTGCCTCTATCAGCTCAGGCTCCTTCTGACTACTCTTCTTAGGAAAGATGAGCTTCAGTAGCTCAAGTACCAGCATCACGCCCACCACGCCAAGCGGATAGGTGATAGCGGTAGCTAGTGCCATATCGCCTAGCTCTCTAGCTAGGTCGGGACTATTGGCATGCATCTGCTCCACTCCTTGTTGAGCTGCAGCGAGTGCAGGTGTATTGGTCACCGCTCCACTCAGCACGCCCATCATATTACTGGCACTATCCACTCCCATCAGCACTAGTACCACCGTACAAAGCAGCCCTAGTAGCACCAGAGCCATACTCCAAGCATTCAATATGATGCCCGTCTTGCGAAGCGATGCCACAAAGGAGGGCCCTACCTGAATACCTAGTGCGTAGACAAAGATGACCAATCCTGCATTTTGGCAAAACTGAAGCATCACAGGATCCACCAGCACACCTAAGTGGGCTAGAAAGATACCGAAGAAAAAGACACCTGCCCCAGCCAAAGCAAACTTTCCGAGCCTTAGCTTACCGAGGAAGAGACCTACCCCGCAGGTGAAAAAGATAATTATCAACGTCTGGCTCAGCGATTGCTCGGTCCAAAACGCCTTTATCACATCAAGCATAGTCATTAATAATATATTTACTCATTGCAAATCTACTAAAAAAGAGAGACACACCGTCAATTATCTCCCAAGGTAACCCTTGCCCAAGGCAACTGAGAAACAAGGCGAATAAAACAACGGAAATGGGGCCGTAAAGAGGACTTTTGCAACCAGTTGAAATTCAAGACCATACAAATGCGTTTGTCGAGATGCAACTAAGCAATCGGTTAGTTGCATCTCGGCATTT
This sequence comes from Porphyromonas sp. HMSC077F02, assembly GCF_001815465.1. Taxonomy (NCBI): domain Bacteria; kingdom Pseudomonadati; phylum Bacteroidota; class Bacteroidia; order Bacteroidales; family Porphyromonadaceae; genus Porphyromonas; species Porphyromonas sp. HMSC077F02. The sequence goes on from NZ_KV820661.1 coordinate 13,107, forward strand.
GCTTAGTTGCAACTCGCCGATTGCTTAGTTGCATCTCGACTTTTGCTCTGCTAGTATAGAGGTTTTTGTGGAGTGTTCCGAGGTGGGGATTGATCCATTTGGTTGCCTTCTTTTCCCCCGATTAGGCAAAGAAAAGGATCTAGGGATAGATCCCTCAAATAAGCAGAGGTGGAGGCGTGTAATCCCGAAGTGTGTAGACTATTCAGATGGGAGGTAAAGGTTTTTTAACACCCCTATCAGAAAGAGCTCAAAGCCATTAGCTATCAGTTGATTATGGAGTGCGTGAATTCGTTATTTATTCATTTACAGAGGATTAGCTGTAACTGTTTGTGCTATAGAGGTATGAGGGGTTTCTGTCGATTTCGGGTTTTTTTATCTCGAATTAAATGAGAATATTTGCAGTTGTTAAGAGAATGATTGGTCTCTAGCATCCCATTTCGATTGGTAAGAAAGCCTTCTTTTATGGTATAAATAGGCCAATGATGTAGAAAAGGATGCCCGTAATCGTGATACTATAGCTGCCACTATTGATTGGAGGTATGCTTTTTTGAAGATAGATGTTGATGGAAAGTAGTTTAAGTAGTTCGTGGGGTATTTTTCTCAATGAAATGAGTACCCATCTCTCCAATCCGCGAGAGTTTAATATCTGGTTTAAGCCATTAGAGCCGGTGAGTATGCAGGGTAATGTATTGACTATCCGTGTACCATCGCAAGACTATAGCTATAAACTGGAGGGAGACTACTTCGACCTCTTCAAGGCTGCACTTGAAAAGGCTTTCGGAGAGGGGATCAACCTTAAGTACCTAGTACCGACCGTTAATCCCGCCACTCGTCGTGAGGAGGTAGCGAATACCGTCCGTCAGGAGGAGGCATTTGTGACCCATCTAGATCGCCGTATGCTCTTTGGCAACTTTTATCAAAGCATCTGCAATCGGCTTGCTTATACTGTGGCACAGAGCATTGTGGAGCAACCCGGTGAGACTGCCTTTAACCCCCTCTTTATATTTGGAGCATCGGGGGTGGGGAAGACGCACCTAATGCATGCCATCGGTAATGAACTAGTCAAGAAGAAGCCCGGCTACAAAGCGGTCTATGTGCCAGCGCAGACGTTCAAGCGACAGTTCGTGGAGGCGACCATTACCACTAAGAAGCCAGAGCTTTTCTTCAATTATTACCAAAATATCGACCTCCTGCTGATTGATGATATTCAGGAGTTTAGCGAAGCAATTAGCACTCAGAATGCCTTCTTCCAAATCTTTAATCACCTCAAGATGCTAGGGAAGCAGATTGTGATTACCTCTGATCGCTGCCCTGCCGACCTTAAGGGAATGGAAGATCGTCTCTACACCCGACTCAAGTGGGGGATGACTGTGGAGATTGAGCGCCCCGATGCACACTTGAGGAGAGAAATCCTCACTGCCAAGGTGAAGGAGGCGGGGGTCAGTATTTCGGAGCAAGTCTTCAATTTTATAGTGAAGCATGCTAAGGATAATGTGCGTGACCTCGAGGGAGCCCTCACCTCCCTGATGGCGAATGCTATCTACTGCAATGAGGAGATCTCTATGGAATTGGCTGAGAAAGTGCTATCGCAGACGGTAGGAGTGGAGGAGCGCAAGATCAATGTGCCAGAAATATTGGAGGTGGTGAGCCGATACTATAATATAGAGGAGGCAGATATCGTTAGTCGCAAACGCAAGCGTGCCATCGTGCAGGCTAGGCAAGTGGTGATGTACCTCTCCAAAGAGCTGACCGAAGCCTCACTTGCTGCCATTGGAGCAGAGATGGGCGGTCGCGACCACTCCACAGTGATCTATGCCGACCGAGCTGTTCGTGACCTCCTCGACACCGACACTAAGTTCCAAGCTGAGTTAAAGGAAATCCGAGACCTGCTAGAGGTATAGCCTCTTTCCAACTTAAGGTTTCCCAAATCATAACGCGCCCTTCCCCAGGGTGCGTTTTTATGTGCTAGCCCAGTGAGTGGATCTTATCGGATAAGTCGAGTAGTTGCGTCATTGCTCCGACTTGCCCGCCCCGTCCGCCCCCTCAGCCTCGTCCGCCTCGTCCGACCTGTCCGATAAGGTAGCTTTATTCGGTTATTCAAACGCAACTGCTGTAGCCACTAGGGACATATATGAGATAGATTAATATAATTTGGTTATATTTGCCAACTGAATACCTATCTCACGACATTTTGGATTATTTGGCATACAAGAGATTAGGTATCAGCTGGAACGGATATAGATAAATCAATTAAATATAACGAATAACAGATGCAAAACAAAGGTTTAGTGAAATGGACTGCCATTGCTCTTATCGTAATTTGTGCCTACTACCTCTCTTTCTCGGTAGTATCCAATTACTACGAAAATAAGGCAAAGGCTTATGCGCAGGGAGATGCACAGAAGCAGGAGCACTACATTGACTCTCTTTCAATGCAGAAAGTGTGGCTAGGGCATACCCTCAAGGATGTCCGTGAGCGTGAGCTTGGTTTGGGTCTCGACCTTAAGGGTGGTATGACCGTGATCCTAGAGCTCAATACCTCCGATGTGCTTGAGACCCTCTCCGACAATAGCCAAGACCCTACTTTTAGGGCGGCATTGGAAGCTGCTCAGGCAAAGCAAGAGCGTAGTCAAAAGGATTTTATCACGCTATTTACAGAGGAGTTTCATAACATTGACCCAGGAGCTCGCCTCTCAGCGATCTTCGGTACCTCTGCTCTTAGAGAGAAGATAAGCACTAGTAGCACCGATGCCGAGGTGATCAAGGTACTTCGCTCTGAGCTTCAGACAGCGATTGATAGCTCCTACAAGGTACTTCGTAATCGTATCGACAGCTTCGGTGTGGTAGCCCCTAATATCCAAAGACTGGAGGGTGGCGACCGTATCCTAGTAGAGCTGCCAGGTGTTAAGGAGCCTGAGCGTGTGCGTAAGCTCCTACAAGGCAGTGCCAACCTGGAGTTTTGGGAGTGCTACCTACTTCCAGAGATTTGGTCGGATCTACAGCGTGCTGATGAGGTGATCCAGAGACTCAATAGCCACAGCCAATCTACCGAGACGGAGGTGGCCAATGCTGAGGAGATCGAAGGCGATTCACTAGCTTCTGATAGCATCAATAACGATGACCAATTGGCTGCCCTTGCTGGAACCACAGCTACTAACGAGCCACAGGCTACTGAGGGTAAGCAGATCACTTCACTATTTAGTCTACTCCAGCCCAACCTTTATGAGGGCGGACAGCTAGCACCTACGGCTATTGTAGGTATGGCACACGCTTCTGACCGTGATCGGATTGACTCTCTCCTCAACCTTCCACAGGTGAAGGAGGTACTTCCACGCAACCTACAGCTAAAGTGGGGTGTTAAGGAGGTACAGGAGGGTTCTAAGGTATTCCAGCTATTCGCTATTAAGAGCACTCGTCGCGATGGTATGCCAGCCCTAGGTGGTGATGTGGTGAACAACGCTAGCAGTGTGATCGAGAATCAAATGGGTCGCCAGGAACCAGCCGTCTCTATGACGATGAACTCCGACGGTGCTAGAGAGTGGGCAAGAATTACCAAGGAGAATATTGGTCGTCCTATCGCTATTGTGCTAGATGACGTTGTCTACTCTGCTCCAAATGTCAATACAGAGATCCCTAATGGTCAGTCACAGATCACAGGACACTTTACAGTAGATGAGGCGGATGACTTGGCAAATACCCTTAATTCGGGTAAGATGGCAGCCTCTATCCGTATCGTTCAGGAGGACGTAGTAGGTCCTTCGCTAGGTCAGGAGGCCATTAAGGCTGGATTTATCAGCTTCGTGGTTGCACTGATTCTGCTGATGATTTATATGTGTCTGATGTATGGACTATTGCCAGGCTTGGTAGTAGACGTGGCACTCTTTGTCAACTTCTTCCTCACCATCGGTATCCTCGCTTCGCTTCATGCGGTACTTACATTGGCGGGAATTGCCGGTATGGTGCTGACCCTAGGTATGGCTGTGGATGCCAACGTGCTGATCTTTGAGCGTATCAAGGAGGAGCTTGCTTCGGGTAAGAGCATGAGCAAGGCCATCGAAGATGGTTATGGCAATGCTTTCTCAGCCATTATCGACTCCAACGTTACTACTATCCTCACCGGTATCATCCTCTACTACTTTGGTTCGGGACCTATCCGTGGATTTGCTACCACGCTGATCGTGGGACTTATCTGTTCGTTCCTAACCGCTGTATTCCTCACCCGAATCTTCTTTGAGAGAAGAGCGCAGAAGGGCAAGATGGAGAATGTGACCTTTACCACTGGTATCTCACGTAATTTCCTTACCGATCCTAAGTTCGACTTTATTGGCAAGAAGGCGACTGGTCTAGGCATTGCCGCTGCTATCCTAGTAGCTGGAGGTATTGCCCTAGGTGTATGGGGATTGAATACTGGTATCGACTTTACCGGTGGTCGTAACTACATTGTGAAGTTTGACCAACCAGTTACTACCAGCGAGGTGGCTTCGCTCCTCAATGATAACCTTGATGGCCACGTAGGGGTAATTAAGATCTCTACCGACGACCAGGTGCGTATCTCTACCAACTACAAGATTGATACCAACACCCCTGAGGTAGATACAGAAGTGGAGACACTTATCTATGAAGGACTCAAGCCACTACTTGGTGATGGGGTGACTATGGATCAATTCACAAAGCACTACATCCAGAGCTCACAGAAGGTTGGTGCCAGCATGGCTGATGATATCAAGACAGGTGCACTCATCGCAGTGATCTTCTCGCTGATTGTGATGGCACTCTACATCTTGATCCGATTCAATGATATTGCCTTCTCAATTGGTGCCTTTGCATCAGTTACCTTCACCACTCTTTCGATCATCTCGTTCTATGCTTTGCTATGGAAGGTGATGCCATTCTCTATGGAGGTCGATCAAACGTTTATTGCGGCAGTGCTTGCAATTATAGGTTACTCTATCAATGATACCATTGTGGTCTTTGACCGAATCAGAGAGTATCTCCGTATGTACCCCAATAGAGAGCGTAAGGAGCTCTTCAATTATGCACTAAATAGCACCCTTTCACGTACGTTCAATACCAGTATCAGTACGTTGCTAGTGGTACTTATCATATTCCTATTCGGTGGGGCAAGCATCCAGAGCTTTACCTTTGCGATGCTACTCGGTATCATCTTCGGTACCTTTGCCACCCTATTTGTGGCTACTCCGATTGCACATATGATCAATAATAAGAAGTTTGAGAAGGCTAATAAATAAGCCCCATCACTTCTAAATCAATAGACGAGGTCGGCTAGGTGAGTACCACTCCCTAGCCGACCTCTTTTTTGTGGAGACGATCAGTTATATATTCTCTCTTTTTTAGTATATTGCAGGGTGAAGCTATGATGAGACTGTTGCACGAAGGCGATCTGCTGCGTTGCTCTCGGAATTCGGGCTAGGTCACGTACGTGAGTACGCTCCCTTCGCCCTCATCCTCAGCGCCTTGCATCTCATCCTTCGTGCAACATTCTCATGATAGCAAACTATCAATCTATTGTAATTATGAAGCACTTAAGATTACTCTCTTGTCTACTTATCTCATTTCTTTTCGTATCATGTGAGTACAATACTGAGGTACGGAGAGTTGCTGAGGATTTCTTCGATGCTCTAAAGGTAGGGGATGTTACTAAAATGATTGAATTATATCCAGAGGTGGGTGAGCTTGGCTCTGCTTATCCATCAGTCGGTATTTCAATCAAGAAAATTAACCAGTTGCCAGATAGCACCTATGAAGTAGTATTGTTAAATACGTATGCTAATCGTATGGGTGCGACAAGGGATATTGAGACAAGACTATTTATCCAGCCACGTAATCCAGATGCTCCCGAAGAGGGGTATTATATTTATGACTCGCAAGGTCTATTTTTTCCAGAAGCGGACCCTTCTTATGAATTCGCCAAGAGGCGGGGTTACTTCTCTGGGATAGATCATACCGATCTGAATATTGCCCACAGGCTAAGTCAAGCTCGTATAGACTTTAAAGAGCATATCAATAAGCTTGCCAATTATCTGCGTGAAAACGTTGTCGCAGATTGGAATTGGGATAACTCTTTTGGACTTGGCTCAGGCAGTGGCGTTATAACGAATAACACCAAGTTCACAATCCCTGATATTTCGTATGTAATTACTTATTATAAACGAGATGGCACAGAGGTTACTAAGGATTCTGGTCGTTTATCCTTTGAGTTAAGGCCTTCAGGCACTGAATCATTTTCTTTCGTTACTAACCACATCGGAAACGCATCAAAAGCTGAAGTGACATTAAACTTCGACCAAGACTTCTTGATCACAACTGCTGCTAGATACGACTTCTAGAGAGCCCTAATAGCAGTCCAAAGCTTGAAACAAGCCTACCTGATTGAGGGTTATTCGGAGGTGAGGACCTCGTGGACGAGCTGGTGAACCATTGCTTTGAGCTCGGTGAGGAACTGCTGGGCATCGTATTCGCCACGGTCGATGAGGCGTAGCTTGTACTCCCATTCGCCCGTTAGCTCCACACTCTTGAGCTGTTGGTTTTGTATGGTGTGAATGAGGTCTATCCCTAGCTGAGTGGGGAGGATTGTCTTACCTTTTCGCTCAATGTAGCCCCGCTTAAAGAGGATCTCTATAATGGCGGCACGAGTGGAAGGCCGACCAATACCTTTGGCCTTCATCGCCTCCTTCAGGTCTTCATTATCAATGAGTTTGCCCGCCGTCTCCATCGCATTGAGGAGCGTTGCCTCGGTATATTGCTTTGGCGGGCGTGTCTCCTTCGTGAGTAGGTCGGGCTTATGCGGTCCGTGCTCACCCTTGGTGAAGTGTGGCATCACCTGCTTGTCCGAAGGCTCATCATTCCCCTCATCGTCATTCGCCTCGGCTTGGTTTTGGTAGAGCGACTTCCAGCCATCAAGTGTCACCACTCGCCCTGTGGCTTTAAACTCAATCTTCGCCACCTCCGCCATCACAGTGGTTTGCTCAAACTCCATATCGGGATAAAAGATAGCAAGGAAGCGGAGTAGGATCATCTCATAGATAGCGTAGTGCTGACGATCGAGGTACTGCGGGAGGTTGCCTGTTGGGATAATAGCATGGTGGTCGGTGACCTTGGAGGAGTCGAAGTACTTCTTCAGTTTGCGTAGCTTTCCGCCCTGCAATAGTGGAGTACAAGGTCCAGGGAAAGCTCTGTAGAGCGATTGGATGGTGGGCAGACAATTGGGGTAGACATCATCGGGTAGATAGGTAGTATCCACACGCGGGTAGGTGACCAACTTCTGTTCGTAGAGCGTCTGAATGGTAGCAAGCGTCTGGTCGGCCGTGAAGCCATACTTCTTATTGGCCTCAATCTGCAGACTGGTTAGGTCAAAAAGCCGAGGTGCTCCCTCCTTGCCCTTCTTCTTGGTAATCTTGGTGATGGTCAGCTCCTCCGAGGCGATCTTATCAATGACCGCCTTTGCCTCCTCCTCGGTGCTATACCGCCCTTTGGTTGAGGCAAAAAGCACCTCCCGATAGAGCGTCTTTATCTCCCAATAAGGCTCTGGCTTAAAGTTTTGAATCTCCTCAAATCGATCCACGAGCAGAGCCAGTGTAGGGGTTTGCACCCGTCCCACCGAGAGCACCTTGCGGTCGCCACTCTTGCGGTACTTAAGTGTATAAAGTCGCGTGGCATTGATGCCGAGGAGCCAATCGCCGATCGCTCTTGCGAGCCCCGCATAGTAGAGGTTGGTGTACTCCTTCTCCGGCTTTAGCTCTTGGAAAGCCTTAACAATCGCCTCGTTGGTCATAGAGGAGAGCCACAGCCGCTTCACTGGCACACGGCACTCTGCCATCTGTAGCACCCACCTCTGGATCAGCTCACCCTCCTGCCCAGCGTCACCGCAGTTGATCACCTCTGTGGCTTGAGAAACCAGCGACTTGATTACTCCAAACTGCTGTTCGATCCCTCTATCCGAAAGCAACTTGATGCCAAAGCGCTCCGGCATCATCGGGAGATAAACAAGGCTCCACTGCTGCCACTGAGGGTAGTAGTCGGCCGGCTCCTTGAGCGTGCAGAAGTGGCCATAGGTCCAAGTGACCCAATAGCCATTTCCCTCGAGGTAGCCTTGTCGCTGTGTGGTGGCACCGATCACGGCACCGATATCCCTAGCAACGGATGGTTTTTCGCAGATACAGAGGATCATGGATGAACAGGATGCAAATCAGTACCCTCCTCGTACAGGTTGGGGCAGAAGCATTGACTCAATGCATCGCTGCCTTCCGACTTGTGCGAGGAGGGTACTTCATTTATTGGTGGCTCTAATGACTTAGATACCTAGTTGCTTGGCTATTTCATCGGCACGTCGTGCACATACCTTCTTCGCCTCCTCTAGCTCTTGGAGGTTGGTAGGTTGTGCGTGTACCTCGATGTAGAACTTGATCTTTGGCTCAGTGCCAGAAGGACGGATAGAGAGCTTCGTGCCATCCTCGCAACGGTACTGTAGAACGTTGCTAGTCGTAGGCATCACTAGATCCTTGGTCTCGCCAGTCACGGTGTTGAGCGACTTAAGGCTTTGGTAGTCTAGCACCTCAGTCACCTTTGACCCAGCCAGCTCCTTAAGCGGGTTGCTACGGAAGTTTTGCATCATCGCCTGAATCTCCTCGGCACCGCTCTTACCTGGGCGAACCACTGAGATATTCTTCTCAAGTGAATAGCCGTACTGTAGGTAGATGTGCTCTAGCAGTTCGTAAATGCTCTGTCCCTTATCCTTGGCCCACGCTGCGATTTCGGCAAAGATGGTACAAGCCGATACCGAACACTTATCTCGTACAAAGTCGCTCCATAGGTAGCCGTAGCTCTCCTCGCCACCGCCGAGGTACTCCTTCTTGCCCTCATTCTTACGAATTACATCGGCAATCCACTTAAAGCCAGTGTAGGTGTCGTATAGCTCTATATTATTTCGCTCAGCGATGGTCTTGATCAGGTCTGTGGTCACAATCGTCTTTACCAGATATTGATTGTCCTTCAGTTCGCCCGCTTCTCTCCGCTTCTCGATTGCGTAGTAGGTGTAGAGCAGACAGGTTTGGTTACCATTGATCAATACCCAATTGCCCTCCTTATCCTTCACGGCAGTACCGATGCGGTCGCCGTCGGGGTCAGTTGCCATCACAATCTCAGCATCAATCGCCTTCGCTTGATCAATCGCCATCTTTAGGGCAGAGGCATTCTCGGGGTTGGGTGATTCTACCGTTGGGAAGTCACCACTCACCACCATCTGCTCCTTTACTGGGTGTACATTGTCAAAGCCAGCCTCCTTCAGGCAACGTGGCAATACCTGACCACTGGTACCGTGAAGTGGTGTGAAGACAATCTTAAGGTCGTGCTGACGCTTGATCACCTCGGGAGAAAGGCGCTTCGAGAGAACCTCCTTGATAAACTTATCATCCATCTCCTTCCCCATTAGAGTGATCATATCGCTAGGGCCATCAAACTTAATCTCGGCAATCGACTTGATCGCATTCACCTCGTCAATCACATTCTGGTCGTGTGGCGCAATCATCTGAGCGCCATCGCTCCAGTAAGCCTTAAAGCCATTATACTCCTTAGGGTTGTGCGAAGCGGTTAGCATCACACCACTCTGGCAGCCCAATTCGCGGATCGCATAGGAGACCATTGGGGTAGGGCGAAGTGCCTCGTACAGATAGACCTTGATGCCATTGGCAGCGAAGATACCCGCCACCATGCGAGAGAATTCAGAGCTATTGTGCCTACAGTCGTAACCAATAGCCACCTTCAAGTCGGCATCACGGCCAAACTCCTTAATCAGATAATTGGCAAGCCCTTGAGTGGCAGTGCCAACAGTGTAGCGATTCATGCGGTTGCTTCCTGCACCCATGATGCCACGAAGCCCACCCGTACCAAATTCCAAGTCCTTGTAAAAGGCATCCACTAGCTCAGTGGTGTCGGGATTATCGAGAAGTGCTTGCACCTCCTTGCGAGTCGCCTCATCATATTGTGGCGCTAGCCACGCTTCAGCTTTTGCTCTTACCTTTTGAAGTAATTCGTTTGTTGCCATAATGCTATTTCCTTACTGTTTTTATTTCTATTATCCTAATATGGCAAATGTACCAAAAATGATTTACAAATATCGCCCTCCCATAAAAGTTTACAGGGGTTACGCATTTGAAGTTAATGACTCTATAAAATAGGAGAAAGCAGTGGCTCAAAAAGCCCATTTATAACAAGCTGATATTCAACATCATATAAAAGAGAAAACTTAGTTGCAACTAAGCGATCGGCGAGTT
>NZ_KV820661.1:23495-31175 GCF_001815465.1 Porphyromonas sp. HMSC077F02
GATTTGTCCTTGGAGGTTAGTTATGCACTCCGTGTAACAGCCTCCTTATCCATAGATGCCCCGATAAATACCACTCACAAGACTATTCTAATGCGTAACCCCTATGAAGAGACTGTTGCACGAAGGGATCTGCTGCGTTGCTTTCGGAATTCGGCTTTGGTCACGTACGTGAGTACGCTCCCTTCAGCCCTGGTGGAGCCTTGGTGCCCTACGGTACCTTGCCCTCATCCTCAGGCCTTGCATCTCATCCTTCGTGCAAAGTCTCAGCACATTTGAAGCAAATGTGCGAGAATGGCACTTCGTGCAAACATTCTCATGAAAGTTTTAGCTTGCAAGATAAAAGAGCCTCAACCGCATCATAGCGATTGAGGCTCTTTTCTTACACTACAGTAGTCACTGCTATTAGTAGACAAATGGCTTAGAAGTGTCCCGTGCCTTGCCTAGGTCAAAAGAGAGTCCCACTCCAAACTGGTTGAAAGCTCTATCCTGGGTACATAAGCGGTAGCTAAGATTGAGGTCGATTCGCTCCAATAAGTGGTAGCCTACGCCCATAGATAGATAGCTCATGTGATTGGTGAAAGCACCACCAAGTCGCATGCTCAACCCTTTGTGATAGGTTAGGCTGAGTCCACCACCAGCTGTATATACCTTGGACTTAAGAGGCTGCAGTACGTAGTCGGCAGAAACCATACCTTGTAGCAACCAATCGGAACAGAGCTGATAAGCAGCATCGCCCGAGAAGGTCACGGAGCCAGGCATACGGTACTTTCCACCCGCCTTGCCATATTGTACCAATCCACCAACATTACGAAGAGCTAGTGACCAATGGGTAGGTACCACTCCATTAATGGCTTGTGGGGCATAACCAACTCCGATACTTCCGCCACCAGTATAGGCGATCTTATTGATCTGCGACATGACGAAGTGGCCAATAGCATAGGCACTCCACGCATCGCTTATCTGCACAGCATACCCTAGGTCTACAGAGAGGTCTCTAGGGGTGAGCATACGTCCATCGCCATAATGATTGGAGGTAAGAATCTTGGGACTATGTGCATAGCGTGCACCCACGAGGATTGCATGTCGCTTTATCCTCCAGCCTAGCGAAAGAGCATTGTACACACTTCTACCGGTATCAAATCCTATCTCCTCATTAGGCAGATACTTAGTGGTCCAAGAGGCTGTAATCCCCTTGACATCATTACGAAAGATAGAGGTGGGCGACGTATAGATATAGTGTGTCCGTCCATAACTTGCCCCAGCTCCTACCCCCATACTCTCTGAAAAGAGGTCATAATTGTGTCGCACAAAAGAGAGTGTTGGCGACTCCTGGGCGGTAGCGTTACTCGTGAGGCTCATGATCAGTAATAGGCCAAAGAGACTTGCCACTGCCTTAGTTTTGCGATATCTATTCATCATACGATAAGTATTCATCAATATTTAACAAACTTGCGGTAATAGCTCTCACTACCACTCTTCACTACCAAGGTATATACCCCACCCGACAACTGCCGCACATCCAGCTCTACTTCACGAGCACCGAGTGCTGTATCGGTAGGATTGGGCACTTGCTGTCGTAGCACCTTGGTACCTTCACCATTCACTACTGATAGCTCTACATTCTTCATGCTGCTATTGAGCAGTACGTGGAGCACATCATAGGTAGGGATAGGGTACACGTGATAGACAATATCACTATCCACCACTCGTATATTGATGGACATATAGAGGTCGGCACCTTGGCTATCCATAGCCTTCAGCTGTACAGTAGACTTACCCAACTTGGTTGGATTAATCGTGAGGATAGAGCCCTTGAGCTGACTACTGAGTGCTTCTGTATTAGCTCCAGAGGTAATCTCATACGATACCTCGTGACCATCGGGGTCATTGACATACTTAGAGAGATCCAACTCAATAGCAGGTTTCCCAAGAGTAAGGAATAGGGTCTTAGGCAGTGGCGTAGTCATCACTGGAGCAGAGTTGGCATACACTTCAAACGAGAAGGATTGGGTGGCAGTGGCACCAAACTCATCGGTTACCTTGAGCACAAACTCATGAACCCCTATGGCACCACGTGCAGAGAGGTGTAGGATCAGTTCGGTCTCGCTCACTTCCTCAATTCGGACTCCCGTATGATTGCCAGAGAGACTATATGTAACCTTGTGCCCCTCAGGGTCATTCAAGAGCACTTTTATCTCTGCTTGCTCAGTGCCGGTCACACGATGCTGACCCTCGCTTACCACCTCTATCTTTGGTGGCTGATTGAAGAGCGTCTTGCCAGAGACAAAGGCTGGCTCTGAAAGATTGCCCCATCTATCTTGTGCCACAATAGCATAGTGATACTCGTGATCAAGCTTCAGATTCTTGAAGAGCACTTGTATCTCGTCGCCAGGCTCATAATTGAGTCCAAAGATACGACGCGACTTGGCACCCTTATAATTATCTTTAGTCAGAGCCTTCTCATCGTCGGAGTAGATATAGTAGTAGGTAGCTGTACGATCATCGCCATCCTTCACCGCACCAAAGCAGAGGGTCTGGGCAGTATACTGAGCCTCAATCTTCACTTCAGCTACAGCCTGAGGAGCTTGCTTTTGATTACGATCCAAGGCACGAGCTGCATCGAGATATCCCTTGCCCAATACCCCTTCAAAGCCAGGGTTGATAGCATCAATATCAGCTGGTCGCAGAGCGGTAAGAAGCTGTTGCTTACACTCTTCATTGGTAAAGCCTGAGCCACCAAAGTGAGAAACAATCAGGGCAGTCACACCACTTACGTGAGGGCAAGCCATAGAGGTACCTTGCATAAATTCGTAGTGGCTATTGGCCTGCACGATCTTACCACTCTCATCCTTTTGAACCCGCACAGAGGTGCTATAGATTTGTCCGCCTGGGTAGTGCATATCACCACCTGGGGCAGTGATATCTACGTACTCGCCTCTATTGGTATAGTAGGCTTTTTTCCAATCGGGTGCCATAGCAGCCACAGCGACCACTTCGCCATAAGCAGCGGGGTAAACGATATCATCCGAGCTCTCATTACCTGCAGCAAAAAGCACCACTCCACCCTTCATAGGCGAATCGGGTAGCTGATTGCCATCATTGTCACACCCAGCATAATCAATAAAGTAATCGATCGCCGCCTTGAGGGAAGGTGCTAGGAACTTAGCCCCACCCCAAGAGTTTTGGCTGATGACTGCTCCGTGGTTGGCAGCATAGACAAAGGCTTGCTCAAAAGCCTGTCCCTTACCTCCATGCCCGAAGGCATCGCAAACCATCACACGCACTCCAGAATTGGGGGTACCGTTACCACCAGCAATACCAGAGACACCAATACTATTATTATTGACCGCAGCGATCACACCAGCAACGTGCGTACCGTGAGCGTCAAAAGCGATATCGGCATTGCCATCGGCAAAGTTGTAACCGTGGATATCACCCACATACTTATCACCAGCAACCCCTGGCTTAGGGTTGACCCAGATATTTTGCTTCAAGTCCTCATGGTCGTAGTAGACACCACCATCGATCACCGCAACGATCACATTGGGCTTACCTACCTCCTTTTGCCACGCCTCAAAGAGGTTGAGGTCGGCACCTTTGAGAGACTTTAGACCACTACCATTATTGAAGTAGTGCCACTGCTTTGGTAGCATAGGGTCATTGAAAGGATAGGTCACCTGGTCAGGACGTACGGGATCAAAGTCAATTGCACGCAAGTTGGCACCGAAGAATAGCGGTGGCTCCTGATCCATCTGTCGGTAGATAGGTACCTGCTCTACAATCTCCACGCCGGGCAATTGCTTTACCTCTTCCAGAGCCCTTGTCTGGGTTCCCTTGGACTTTGTTGACTCATCGAGCACGATATCGTACCATAGATGCAATCCTGCTCTACGCATACGCTTTTCGAACTTAGGATCAATAGGGAAGAGAGGACGAACCTCCACAGCCCCTATCTCTTTTAGACACTCGGTTAGCTCTGGTACATTGGTCTCCCAGTCACCATCAACAGATGCTCTTAGGCTTCGCTCTCCTACGCGAGTTTGGTACGTTTCGCTCAGCTTTACTCTCACGATATTGGTGAGAACGCCCTCAGCAGGCACCACCTCTGTAGGCTTTTCACTTGGCACCTCCATAGCTCCCCCTCGCTCACTGGTACAGCTAGCTGCACCAAGGAGCAAAGAAGTAAGGGCTATGAGGAGAAATAGTCTATTTTTCATTGTCGTCATACTATCTACAGAAGTTATCTACCCACGTAATTCTTGCCAACGGCGACACCCTGCTTAATCACAGGTAAAGATAGCTTTTGGCTATTCTTTCCAGCGTGGTATGGGAGCATAAAGAGTACAAGGGATGGATCCTCAGCACCTTCAAAGTGAGCAAACTTCACTCTCAGTTGCAAGCCCTTGGTATCATTGATGAAGACATCAAATTGGTTTTGGTCGTCTGTCTTGCCCTTGTACTTGAAGCCCTCCTGCTCCATCAGAGCAGAGAATTCCTCAGTGATATAGAAGTGACCATTATTCTCGTAATATACGAGGTTGAAGTCGTACCACTCCTGCATCATACCGATAAATTCGCCTGGCTTCTCATCTTTATACGTAAAGTAGTAGTTACGATACTTTATCTCCTTGCTCTTTGGCACCTTATAGGCGATAAAGGCGAGACTATTTTCAGTATCATATTGAGAGGTAGAGGCATCGTAAACACCACCATTCTTCGCCTCATAATCCTCCACTTTGGCATAGTCAGAGCCAAATGGCACCTCAGGGTATGGGAACTTGGCAAAGGTAGGATACTTCTCCTTTTGCTTAGGGATATAGGAGTAAAGCACGTGAGGATTGAAAGCATAGTTACGCTTCACCTCTGCCATCACGCGCTTTTCAGGGTGATAAAGCTCATTATCGCCACGCTTCTCAGAAAATCCTGCATCGGTAAGTCCCTTGATAATGATATCATAAGCCTCATCGCTCATCACTTCATCACCTTCTTTATTGAAAGTGCGATAAGGCTCAGCAACGTCCATCTGGGCATACTCTAGGATACCACGGGTGGAGAAGGTATAGCTCATACGAGAGATAAGTGGGCTAATGGTATTGAAGTCGATAAACTTAGAGCCAGTAATTGCTGCCACCATACTCTTACGCTCTAGCTCAAAAGCAGTGACGATACTCTTGGTGCCAAATTCGAAGTCGATAAATGGTAGCATAAATAGAGGCCACTCCTTTTGAGTTACCGTGATAGTAGCTGTAGTGGCTACGCCCTCTACTTGGAAAAGGAGTTCTGCTGTACGCTCTTTACTAGCATTGGTCTCAGCATCCTTATTATTAGTTACAGAGAGCTTGATCTGGTTTTTCCATGGGAAGGCGGTCACCTTGAGCCACTCTTCACTACTTGTGACACTCCACTTTTCACCATTGAGGCGTACACTCACTTCGCTCTCATACTCCCAAGGCTCTAGGATAATATTCTCAGGAGCAGTCTGTACGAAGATAGGGCTACCCTCTTGAGTCACTGTCAACTGATGCACAGCGTCTCCTGCTTGGATCATCACCATTGCCTTCCGGCTTGTGATCTGACCATTGGCATCATAAACAAGTTTGATAGAGCCTTCCTGTGGAATAGCAGTGACCCAATCCCGGTTGGAGACAGCCACGACTTGCTCCTCATTGCTCTTCACATCTATAATCTTCTCACCTGCCTCCTTAGGCAATTGGATAACGTCACTTGCTACCTCAATCACTGAGGGTTCATCCACCGCAGCTTGTGGTGTACAAGCCCCTAAAGCGACCATGGCTACGAGGAGCGATAGGAGAGAGGACTTTATAAAGTTGTTTACTGTATTCATAATATGAGTATGGTAATATATATGATTTATCTATTCTTTCTACTTTTTTGTTGGTTGCTCTCAACACTCAATGAGTGAGATACAAGTCTAGTACCAGGATTGACCTGCACCACTAGCACAGGCTTTGGATCGCCAAAGAACTTAAACCACTGCACCGCCATGGTGAGGTTGCGCTCCTTGGAGATAAAGACATAGACTTGCTCCAAAATATTGTACTCTACAAATTCAAAGCCCTCTCGCTTGGCTAGTGCCTTAAACTCCTCAGTGAGTAGGTTATTGTATCCTTTATAATTCCAGCAAGCTCGTTCGGTCTGTGTAAAGAATTGACGAGTACGCTCAATGGTGATATTGCCATCTTTGTCTTTGTGAAGGAAGTAAAGTCGGCCATCGGCTCCATATTTACCAGGCTCACACTCAAACTCCATCTCATCTACAGACTCAATCTCATCATCGCTATAGGGGTAGATCATCTCTCCCCCATGGGCTGCCTCATAGGCCTTTACGCCTTCCACCCCAAGGTGAAAATCAGTAAATCCAAGTGGTAGCTCATCAAAGGTTGGATACTCCTTAGATTGCTTAGGGGTATAAGTAAAGAGGAGGTGAGGAGTATTCTTGAAGTAAGGCTTGATCTCCACCTCTAGGTTGCTCATCTCGGCATGCCGGAAATGATTCTCACCCAGCTCTACTGTAAAGCCAGATTGATTGAGGAACTCCACCAATTGCTGACGCTCTGAAGGACCTGTAAGGATACGGGTAGAAGAGGCATCCAGCTGAGCATAGAGGTAAGCACCACCCTCGTAGATGGTGTAGCTCACACGTGGAAAAGCGACACTCGTGGTGGTGAAGTCAAAGAAACGCTCATGGGTAAACTCAATGGTTCCACCTCGCTTCTCTTCGAACGCTTGAATATCTTGTCGGGTAGCCGACTCAAAGTTCATATAAGGTAGGAGAAAGTAGCTGATACCACTCTGTACCACAGAGACCTCGTGTGCCACGGTTTCGTCGGCACCCATACTGATCAGTATCTTACCCACCCTAGGCTCTCGGCTTCTGGTAGGTTGTACTTTAACCTCCATTTTATATGCAGAGGGGAGTGCTGTCACCTCAATCCAATCCTCTTGGCTTTGGGCCTTCCAATCATCATTATTAGTGATCACATCTATGGAGAAGAGCCCACCAAACTGATCTACATTCAGTTCTTCAGGAGAAGTCTCCACCTTGGGAGTGGCTTTTGCTTGAATAATGGTTAATTGCTTTTGGCTCTTGCCAGATTTGACCACCACACTGCCACGGCGCTCCTTTGGCTGGAGGTTGTCCTTCACTGAGATCTCTAAGACCCCATCTCTATTCTTAGCAGTAATCCAAGGGTTAAGTGTGTAGCATTGCCATGCTCCTGAGGTGCTCTGCACCTGTACGTCGTGGGAAGAAGAGTGGTTCTCAAAGGAGAGAATACCACTTTCCGAAAGCTCAATGGTCGCCAACTCATCCATGTACCCTTCGCTAGTACAGCTAGGCATTACTAGGAGACTGCATAGGCATGCCACAAAAGCCCATGTCGATAGCCTCTTGTAATGTGAATGAAGGAGCCGTTGCCACTTCAGCAATTCATAGTTTGAAAAAGACTTCATCTGTTTAGTGCAATAATAGTATGTAATTATAAAAAAAGTAATATGCTCATTAGGTCATAGGTTATTTTCTAAAACGTCCCACAATATTACTTATTTTTCTCCAAACTAAATACCCCACAGCACCCTTTTTTTAGGGGTTACGCATTAGGCTGGTCTTATCGTGTGATTTTTAGGGGGTGTCTATGAGTAAGGACCTCGGCAGAGGTC
>NZ_KV820662.1:0-1844 GCF_001815465.1 Porphyromonas sp. HMSC077F02
CTGCCGTATCACACGAAATGTCGGATGAACCAAATTTTGGATATTGGGTGTTTTCTAACTTACCTTTACACTTATGAAAACACTAATAGGCATTTTGTATAGTTCTAGAAAGACTGTATTTACCACTCAGGAAGTAAGGCTTCTCACACAAGGAGTGATCCCCGCTTCATCCTTGCCTGGTCGTTTGTCCCGTCTAGTGCTTAGTGGTGATCTTTTGAGGTTAAGATACGGCATTTATGCACTGCCCAGGTATGAAATATTTGAGTTCGCTAATAAGATCCAAATACCTTCCTACATATCTATGGAGACAGTTCTTAGGATGCATGGAATTATTTTTCAATATGACAACGCTATCACTCTCGCCTCATACCAACCAAAATTGATATTTGCTCCGTCTGAAAATGTTTTTATATTCAGAAAGCTGTCCAACTCTATATTAATTAATAAAAAGGGTAAGGTTATCAATCCAAACTATACAATTGCCAGTTTGGAGCGTGCATTTCTAGACTTATGCTATGTTGATAAATGGCGTACCTATGAAAATACTTCTCCCATAGATAAGGATAAGGTGCTTGACTTACTCCCTATTTATGATAATAAAGCATTAACAAAACGAGTTTCAACTATCCTATCGCTATGAGAATGATGGATACCCACTATTCCTATTTATACAATATCCTTAAAGATATAGCTTTAGATAAGGAGTTGTCTCCACTACTGATACTTAAAGGTGGTACTTCGTTGATGTTCTTTTATGATCTACCACGATTCTCATTGAATTTGGAATTTACGCTAGTTGATAGAAAGCAGGAACTACTTGTTTTTAAGCGTTTGCTTAAAATAGTCAGTATGTATGGAACCATCTGTGAGAAGGTCATAGGGCTATTTGGGGCGAAAGTTGTTTTAGAGTATGGTGAAGAGGGTTGGCCCTTAGAGGTTGAGATCTCAAATCAATATTGGAGAGAAGAGACTGATTTGCTCTGCTTAGATGGCTTTTCTCTAAATGTGATGAGCCTATCCGATATTTATACTCACAAGTTAATTGCATTAGGAAAGGGAGATAATGTAGCTGGAAAAGAGATATTTGATATCTGGTTTCTTGGAGAAAAATATATCATGCCCAATGGTGATATCGTAATGAAGTGGGTGGGGCGTAGCTTGGCAGAACAACTCTCCCTTGATATCTCTATTATAGAAAAACTCACTAATGACCAATTAATCTCTTCCCTAGAACCATTATTGTTGCCAGAAAAAGCGAAGTGGGCGAGTACCTCTTTACTACCTATGGCAATTTCCTCGCTGCAATGTCGGTTAAGTGCTGAAAAACTAAAGAAGCGGTTTCGTCGCGGCATCTCACTTGGAGTGAAGTACTCGGAATGACGATCATAATCAGAGCATAAAGAGTCAAACTTGCGATTTTTGAAGATGGGTACTTCACTTTCCAGAAGTTTCAAGCTACGAAATAAGGTGAGCAATCCAGCTAAAAGAGGGTCCTAGAGGCCACTTCACAAACAACTGAAATTCAATACTCTAGTATAAGCTTCAACCGAGATGCAACTAAGCAATCGGCGAGATGCAACTAAGCATTTGCCGAGTTGCATCTCGCCGATTGCTTAGTTGCATCTCAACTTTTACCCTACCAGCATAGGGGGATTTATGGAGGTGCCTAGAGAAGCCCTTTGTCCTAAGATGAGAATGTTGCACGAAGTGCCATTCTCGCACATTTTCAAATGTGCTGAGACTTTGAACGAAGAATGAGATACAAGGCGCTGAAGATGAGGGCGTTAGAAACATGCTAGCGTACGTGACGAGCCCGAATCCCGAAAGCAACACCGCAGATCGCC
>NZ_KV820662.1:1944-2316 GCF_001815465.1 Porphyromonas sp. HMSC077F02
AACACCGCAGATCGCCTTCGTGCAACAGTCTCAAGAAACATGTCTTGACAGACGGAGAAGGACTTGTGCATGCCCCCCCCACCACCTCTGCCAATGTCTCAGACACGACAGAATTTCCAACTCTCATAGAGAAAGGATCCCTTCAAAAAGGAGTTATGGTATTAGCCGATAAAGGGTACACCTCCAAGGCAAATAGAGAACATCTAGCTGGTCACGGGCTCAAAGATGGGATAATGAGAAAAGCGACAAAAGGGAAGCCACTTGGTGATAAAGATAAAGAATTCAACCGACAGATAGTCAGTATCAAAATAAAATTGAGCGTACCTTTGGAAGTATCCGACGCTGGTTTCACGGAGGGAGGTGTCGATATCG
>NZ_KV820662.1:2416-22650 GCF_001815465.1 Porphyromonas sp. HMSC077F02
TAGCTAAGACGCATGCACAAAATATACTTGAAGCCATTTTAGATTCGCTTATCCATGTTGATATTGCGATATTTATACTATCTTTGTGTGATTAAAGATTAGGATATACCGTAATACAGATATTATCATGAGTAAGGATATGATTACAATAACTCTGCCTGATGGTTCGAAAAAGGAGTATGAGAGTGGGGTGACTGCGCTACAAGTGGCTGAGGATATTAGTCCTAGGCTCGCTAAGGAGGTGCTAGCTGCGACGGTTAACGATAAAATCGTGGATCTCACTCGTCCTATTGAGACAGATGCTTCGCTCAAACTTCATAAGTGGGAGGATGACGAAGCTAAGCATGCCTTTTGGCATACCAGTGCGCACTTGATGGCAGAGGCCCTTCAGGAGCTTTATCCTGGGATTAAGTTTGGTATAGGACCCGCCATTGAAAATGGCTTTTACTATGATGTAGACCCAGGTGAGGGGGTACAGATAAAAGAGTCTGACCTTCCTGCCATTGAGGCGAAAATGCGAGAGCTGGTATCTAGGAAAGAAACTCTTGTGAGGAAGAGTATTTCAAAACAAGATGCACTTGATTATTGGAATAAGAAAGGCGACCAATACAAGGTGGAGCTGATCACAGACTTGGATGATGGTACCATTACTACCTACACTCAGGGTGGCTTTACCGACCTTTGTAGAGGCCCTCACCTCCCCAATACCTCTAGTATTAAAGCCATCAAGCTCCTCACCGTAGCTGGTGCTTACTGGAGAGGAGATGTGAAGCGCCCACAATTGACTAGAATCTATGGCATCACCTTCCCTAAGAAGAAGATGCTGGACGAGTATCTAGCCCTTTTGGAGCAGGCCAAGGAGCGTGACCACCGAAAGATAGGTAAGGATCTTGAGCTATTTGCCTTTTCACAAAATGTGGGTGCAGGGTTGCCCCTATGGCTACCTCGTGGTACACAGCTAAGGCTTCAGCTAGAGGAGTTTTTAAGAAAAATCCAAAAGCAATATGGTTATGAGCAGGTGATGACACCACATATCGGGAATATCAACCTGTATAAAACCTCTGGGCACTATGCTAAGTACAAGGATGATGCCTTCCGGCCTATTGAGACGCCACAAGAGGGTGAGCTATTTATGCTCAAGCCAATGAACTGCCCTCACCACTGCGAGATATATAAGACCAAACCAAGGTCGTACCGCGATCTCCCTGTACGCTTGGCAGAGTTTGGAACGGTATATAGATATGAGCAGAGTGGGGAGCTCCATGGTCTCACTCGCGTGCGTGGATTTACTCAGGATGATGCCCACCTTTTCTGCCGTCCAGATCAGATAAAGGAGGAGTTTATCAAGGTGATGGATATTATCTTTATCATCTTTAAAGCTCTTGACTTCAATCAGTTTGAAGCTCAAATCTCGCTGAGAGATCCTAATAACAAGGAGAAGTATATTGGTTCGGATGAGAATTGGGATAAGGCTGAGCAAGCGATTATTGAAGCTTGTAATGAGACGGGCCTAAAGACTCATATAGAGTATGGCGAGGCCGCTTTTTATGGTCCTAAGCTCGACTTTATGGTAAAGGATGCGCTTGGTCGTCGCTGGCAGCTAGGTACCATTCAAGTAGATTACAATCTACCTGAACGTTTTGAACTTGAGTACACTGGCGAGGATAATCAAAAGCACCGTCCTGTAATGATTCACAGAGCACCATTTGGCTCTATGGAGCGTTTTGTGGCTGTTTTGATTGAGCATACTGGTGGTAAGTTCCCATTGTGGTTAGCTCCAGATCAGGTGGCTATTCTTCCTATCTCAGAGCGCTTTAATGATTATGCATTCAAGGTATTAAAAGAGCTAGCACTGCATGATATTCGAGCTTTAGTAGACGATAGAGCCGAGAAAATAGGCAGAAAAATACGTGACAATGAGCTAAAACGCATCCCTTACCTCCTAATCGTAGGCGAAAAAGAGGCCGAGGACGGTACTGTTTCTGTGAGAATTCAGGGACAAGGTGATCAAGGTTCCGAAAAAATTGGTATCTTTGCAGACCGTGTGTTGAAGGAAGTTGACGCACAGATGAATGCTTGGCGCTATGAGCAACAAGCTACAGAGGAAAAGTAAGTAATAACAATAAATAAACTAGCAGACTAGTATAAATAAGCGACTGATTGAAACACAAACTGAATGGGGAATATTAATAGACGAAATCCGAGAGGCCCATATAATAAGGCCGATGAGCCACAAGAGAAGATCAATGAGCAAATTAGAGCTCGTGAAGTAAGGCTTGTTGGTGACAATGTTGAGCAGGGAATCTACTCCATACAAGAGGCTCGTCGAATTGCGGATGAGCAAGAGTTGGATTTGGTAGAGATCTCGCCTAATGCTGAACCACCAGTTTGTAAGATACTTGACTACCAAAAGTATCTATATCAGAAGAGGAAGAAAGCTAAGGAGCAGAAAGCTAAGCAGACGAAGATCGTAGTAAAAGAGGTGCGATTTGGTCCTCAGACCGATGATCACGATTACGAATTTAAGCTACGTCATGCAAAGGGATTCCTTGAAGAGGGTAATAAGGTGAAAGCCTATGTATTCTTTAGAGGTCGCTCTATTGTCTTTAAGGATCAAGGAGAATTGCTTCTCCTAAGATTCGCGCAAGACCTTGAAGAGTATGGCAAGGTGGATCAGATGCCTAAACTTGAGGGGAAAAGGATGATTATGATGTTTTCACCTCTAAAGGGAGCTAGCAAGAAAAAGTAACAACTTCTATCAGAGGTGGTGAGAAGAGATGCAACTCTTCTTTACTGCCGAAGGTAGACTTATTTGATAACTAATTAATAATTGACTGGAATGCCTAAGATGAAGACTAATCCCGGTGCTAAGAAGAGATTTACTCTCACCGGATCAGGTAAAATCAAGCGCAAGCATGCTTACAAGAGCCATATTTTGGCTCACAAAACCAAGAAGCAGAAGCGTAACCTCACTAACGCTGGACTTGTACACAAGTCTGATGTCCGTGGTGTGAAGAAGCTTCTCGGTATAGGTTGAGTAAGTTTTTAAGCAGAGAAAAGAGATTTTTTAACAGAGTGTGATTGCCCTTTACAAGAGCCTTACCAATGTAGGTGATGCCGCTCACGCTCAAAGATTTTTAGAACAATGCCAAGATCAGTAAATCACGTCGCTTCAAGAGCGAAGAGGAAAAAGATTTTAAAGCAAACCCGTGGCTACTATGGTGCACGTAAGAATGTATGGACTGTAGCCAAGAACACATGGGAGAAAGGCCTTCAGTATGCCTATCGTGACCGCAAGACCAAGAAGCGTAATTTCCGCTCACTATGGATCCAGCGTATCAATGCAGCTGCTAGAGAGGAAGGTCTATCTTACTCTAAGTTTATGGGTATGCTCAAGGCTAAGGGTATAGATATCAATCGCAAGGTTCTCGCTGACCTAGCAATGAATCACCCTGAAGCTTTCAAGGCCATCGTAGAGCAAGCTCGCTCATAAGGCTTACTTTTTGTATATTAAAGGCAGAAGAGGTATTGACTAGATCAGTACCTCTTTGCTATTTTGAGGCTTTAATATCCTAAGTAGTCAAAGCTTTTAATTAGCTTTGTAAATAAAATATGGAAATGATGAATCCGCAAGAGATACGAATTGAAGATTATACGTACAACCTCCCACCAGAAAGGATTGCAAAGTATCCATTGGAGGAGAGGGACCATGCCAAGATGCTCTATTATGCCGAGGGCAATATAGAGAGTTATGACTTCACCGACATGCCAAGTCTATTGCCTAGCAATTCGGTATTGGTGATGAATACCACCAAGGTTATTAGAGCTCGATTGACTTTTTTCCGTCAAACTGGTGCTCGGATAGAGGTCTTTTGCCTTGAGCCGTACTCTCCATCGCTCTATGAGTTGTCACTAAGCACAAAACATGAGGTCATCTGGCATTGCCTTGTGGGGCAGTCACGTAAATGGAAGGAAGAGTACCTGTACCAGCCTCTTGCAGATGGTGCCCTATTAAAGGTAAGTAGAGTGGACGGTCATTGCAGCAGTGGCTCATTAATTCGATTTGAATGGTCCAATGAGATGACCTTCGGAGAGCTCCTTGAGCACTTGGGGGAGTTACCTATTCCACCGTACCTTAATAGAGATACAGAGGAGAGTGACCTGAGGGATTACCAAACGGTCTATGCTCGTGAAGAGGGTAGTGTGGCAGCACCTACGGCTGGCCTTCATTTTACAGAAGACCTGCTTTCAAGACTCAAGGAGAAGGGGGTAGAGCAGATCCCAATAACTCTGCACGTAGGTGCAGGTACTTTTTTGCCCGTGAAGAGTGCTACAATGGGAGGGCACGAGATGCATACTGAGGTGATTGAAGTACGGCTCTCATCTCTCCAGTCTATTTATAATGCACTCCTCGAAAAAAGGCCTATAGTGTCGGTAGGCACGACCAGCACCCGCACTTTAGAGAGTTTGTACTATATGGGTATTCAGGTTATAGAGTCGGCAAATGACCCCCTCAGTGTACCTCAATGGATACCCTACGAAACAACAACCTCTGCTACAACTGAGGAGGCGATAAAAGCCTTGATAGACTACCTAGAGGCCAAAGGTGTTGATCGATTGTTTGGGCAGACCCAATTAATCATTGTTCCTGGATACGCCTATAAGCTGGTTGATTATTTGATTACCAATTTTCACCAGCCCAATAGCACTCTGCTATTATTGGTAGCTGCATTCATAGGGAGCGATTGGCACAAGATATATGACTTTGCTTTGCGTAATGATTATCGCTTTCTAAGCTATGGAGATGGCTCATTGCTCAAGAAAAGACAGGTAAGCTCAAATGTCTGAAACCAGTGCGATAAATAGGCGAATACTTAAACTCGCTCTGCCTAATATACTGAGCAATCTCACAGTACCTCTTCTAGGGATTGTAGACCTCACGCTCTCAGGACACTTGGAAGATGCCTATGCCATAGGTGCCATAGCCATAGCTACCACTATGTTCAATCTCATTTATTGGAATTTTTCGTTCCTCAGAATGGGTACTACAGGCTTGACCGCACAGTCTCATGGAGCTGGCAATCACCTTGCTATGGGTCGGAACCTCACCCAATCGCTGTTGATTGCTTTAATGGGTGGGGTATTTATCTTGCTATTGCAGCAGCCGATATTAAATCTCACTTTATTGATTCTTAAGCCAGAGGGAGGGCTTATTTCATACGCCACGATCTATTATGATATAGTTGTATGGGGAGCACCAGCCGTATTATGCACATTAGCCCTCAATGGTTGGCTTATTGGCATGCAGAACACCTGGTATCCGATGGCGGTTAGTATTATGACTAATGTCACCAATATCGCCATTAGTGCCTGCTTGGTGATATTGGGGGGAAAAGGTATTACCGGCATTGCTACTGGTACCCTTGTAGCACAATGGCTAGGTGCTACATCACTGCTAATTGGAGCCTATCTGCTCTATTTTAAGAAAAATCGTGTCTCGCTACCGAGAAAGCTAGAAGAGCTAAAGGTGGGGCTACGCAGATACTTTGGCACCAATCTCCACATATTTCTGCGTACTATACTCATCTCATTGATTTCGGCCTTTTTCACCTATGCGGGGTCTACCCAAGGGGCCTTGATATTAGCTGCCAATGCGCTTCTATACCAGGCCTTTACCTTCTTCAATAATTTTGTTGATGGCTTTGCATTTGCAGGTGAAGCAATTGTAGGACACTATTATGGGATGAAAAATAGGCACTTGCTTACAAAGTCGGTTAAATTACTGATAGTATGGGGCGCTACATTTGCATTAATAACTAGCTTGCTGTATTTCATTATTTCGGAGCCTTTTCTTGCCTTTTTAACTGATAAGGAAGAGGTGATCAATATTGCTCACAACTATTTGATTTGGGTCTACCTATTGCCTGTTTTGGGTTTCCTCGCCTTCTTATACGATGGTGTATTTGTAGGGATTACTGCGACTCGCGAAATGCTCCTAAGTATGTTGTTTGCTGTTGCGGTATTTTTTGCTCTCTATTTTACGCTACCATTTACAGATATCAATCATAATCTTTGGGCAGCCTTTGTTATGTACTTATTGGCGAGAGGTGGGTGCCAAATCCTTATGTCTCGGAAGATGGTTGGGCTAGGTAAGCCCTTTGAGTATGTCTATACGCTCTCGGTAGGGACCACCTATTTGGATTCGGAAGAAAAGATAAAGAATTATCTCTCAACTGAATTTCCAAGCAGTCAGTTCTCTAGCTTTTACATCACCGATGATGTATCAGAGTACTCGTCAAGAAAGTACCTAAATAGTGTGCTACGAGTGGAAAGCTCCCTTACACTAGATGAGATGATTGCAAAGACAAAGCAAATTGAATCTCAATTTGGGAGGAAGAAAGAGCCCTCTGGTGATGTAGCTCTGGATATTGATGTGGTGCTTATGGATAGCCAAATACTTCGAAACAAAGACTTTAATAGAGATTACTTTCAGATCGGATATAACGAGATAAAAACAATACAATATGGACAAGAAAACTACTAGGCGAGTTTATGGCTACACCTGTAGCTACTTGCTTTTAACACTTTCGCTACACATTGCCAATCATTTCTTCTTTGAGAGTCATTTCTTGCAGAACATGGCATTATACATACCTTTTATGATGCCTCTACACATGATGGGATTAAGACAGAAAGGCAAAATGGTTTTTGATGACACTACCTATCTACTGATGTTTATATTTATGATGGTTGTCTCCATGGTCCTTTACACTCTTTTCTACTTCCTTTGATCGACCTCATCTATAGCCAAAAAGTGTTATCTTTGCATTACGTATGATGATAGATAATGTAGGAGATAAAGGGAGCCTCGCAGGCAAGCGTTTTGTTTTTGAAACGTTGGGGTGTAAACTTAACTTTTCTGAGTCAAGTCACTTGTCTCGTGCTTTGATTGAAAAAGGCATGAAGGTTGCTGACTCAGGAGAGGTGGCAGATATATGCTTGGTAAATACTTGCAGTGTTACAGAGGTTGCCGAAAAGAAAGGGCGTCAACTAGTTAGGCGCCTTCATAGAGAGCATCCGGGTGCACGCATAGTAGTTACTGGTTGCTACGCTCAGCTTAACCCAGAGGCATTTTTAAGTCTGGAGGGAGTCGATTTGATTATAGGTGCTCGAGATAAAGGGCGTTTACTAGAATATATTGAAGGGCTTGAGAGTAGGGGAGTAGATGGTCACTTAGTACATACCCCTATTGAGGAGGTCGATTCATTTGAGGCCTCTATATCAAGTGAAGGCCGCACCCGTCACTTCTTAAAGGTACAGGATGGTTGCGACTATAGATGTAGCTATTGTACTATTCCTAAAGCTCGTGGAAAAAGTCGGAATGGGACGATAGAGGAACTAGTAGAATTGGCTCGAGGAGTAGCTCGCAGTGGAGGTCGTGAAATAGTTCTTGTAGGTGTAAATGTCGGGGACTTTGGACGTAGCACTGGGGAGCAATTTATTGATCTTTTACGCGCTTTAGACGAAGTGAAAGGGATTGACCGCTATAGAATATCCAGCATTGAACCAAACCTGATCACGGATGAAATCATTCGCTTTGTGGCACACTCTAAGAGGTTTGCCCCTCACTTTCACATTCCGCTCCAAAGTGGTAGCGATGAGGTGTTGAAGCTTATGCGTCGCCGGTACAATCGATCGCTTTTCAAGCACAAGGTGATGCTTATTAAGGAGATAATGCCTGATGCTTTCATAGGGGTTGATGTGATTGTAGGAATGCGTGGCGAGTTGGATGAGTACTTTGAGGATGGGCTCAATTTTATCAGCGAATTACCAGTCAGTAAGTTACATGTCTTTTCGTATAGTGAGCGCCCTGGTACTGATGCGTTAAAGATCCAGCCGATAGTTTCTCCAGAAGTCAAGCACCAAAGAAGCCAAAGATTGTTGGAGCTGAGCGATAAAAAACATGTTGCCTTCGTTCAATCACAACTTGGTACTCAGGGAAGGGTATTGGTGGAGCATCACGCATCTGGTGCTGATGGTCAGTGGCTCTATGGATATACTGGTAACTATGTTCGCGTGCGTCTTCCTTTCCGATCAAATATAGAAGGGCGCCTTGTGGAGGTGAAGTTACACGATATAATTGAGGGCGACTGTGTAGTTAGTGGCTCATTTATAGACGATGAAAGAACTGAGTAAAGGGGAAATTTGGCGAGGGAAGCTATTGTATTCCCTATTACGACTAATCGGATATTTACCTAGTTGGTGGCACTATGGTATGAGTTGGTGCATCTCATATCTACTTCAATATGTGATTGGCTATCGGAGGAAAGTTGTACAAGCGAATTTAGCAAATTCCTTCCCCGAAAAAAGCAAGGCTGAGCTCCGAAAACTTGAGCGGGCTTTCTATCATCACCTATGCAATGTGGGAGTAGAGACGGTGATGCTAGCTGCATTTGGAGAGCGTCGGTTTAGGCGCCACGTGAGTATTGAAAATCCAGAACTGATTGAAGAACTTCACAAAGAGAATAAGCGCATCTTTTTCTTACTCGGCCATTACGGCAATTGGGAGTGGTATACGGGATGCCAGTTGCTGCTACCTGTGACTGAATTCAACGTTGCTTTTGTGCGACAGAAAGGTGCTTGGCACTATGTTCTATCAAAGCTTAGAAGCAAATTTGGCGCTCAATTGATGGATAAGTGGGATGCAGCAAAGATTATCCTTCACCAGCGAAACGATAAAAGCAATAAGACCTATATAATGGTGGCTGATCAAGCTCCAGGCATTGAAGGAGCAGAGCTTTTCGTTAACTTTCTTAATCAATACACAGCAGTGGTCACTGGTATGGATCGTCTTGCAAAGATGTTAGGAGCAGCGGTAGTCTATGTAGATGTGGAGCGTCCGAAACTTGGGAAATACCGACTTAAGCTTGTGGAAATGACAAGAGATGCTAGTCAGCTCCATAAACATCAACTATCAAAAGACTTTATGCAGCTACTGGAAAAGACCATCAGAAGAAAGCCTGAGCTATGGCTTTGGTCGCACAAACGGTGGAAGGTGACTCCAGAGCTAGTTAAAGAGCGCTTCCCACATAAAGATATAGAAATGGCATGAAAGAGATAGCCATAGTAGTACTTTCATGGAATGCACAACCATTATTGGAGCGGTATTTGCCTGATTTAGTACAGCATACCCCTCTAGATCTTGCTGATATTATACTAGCAGATAATGGAAGTAGTGACGCCTCTGTTCCTTTTGCTAACAGTCTTGGCGTAAAGGTAATTGAGCTAGGAGAAAACTATGGTTTTGCTAGAGGTTACAACGAAGCAATAGCTCGCTTGGAACATAATTATGTACTACTACTCAATAATGATGTGCGAGTATCTCCAGGCTGGCTTGAACCTCTCTATCACTTTATGGAAACCCATACAGATGTGGTAGCAGTACAGCCAAAGATAAGATGGGATAGAGCTCCCCAAAGCTATGAATATGCGGGAGCTGAAGGCGGGTATTTGGATTACCTCGGGTATCCATTTTGTAGAGGACGTATTTTTGAGACACTTGAGAAGGATCACGGGCAATACGGTTTAGAGCCTAAAGAGGTCTTTTGGACAAGTGGGGCAGCAATGTTAGTTCGCAGGAAAGTCTATATTGATGCTGGAGGTTTTGATGCTTCGTTTTTTGCTCATCAAGAGGAAATAGACCTATGTTGGCGATGGCATATTGCTGGGCATCGACTATATGTAGTACCTGAAAGTACTGTGTATCACTATGGTGGTGCTTCTCTAAGTAGCGCTGATCCTCGTAAAACATTTCTCAATTTTCGCAATAACCGAAAGATGCTCTATAAGAACCTCCCAGATAGTAAACGCATTTGGATACTATCAGTGAGGTGGTTGTTGGATCTAGTTGCCATGGCCACTTTTATGGTACAAGGTAAATGGGGAGATGCTAAGGCAGTAGTCAAAGCACTTCGAGCCTATCGTAGTATGGGAAAAACAGTCTCAGGAGATAGTGAGGCCCGAGAAGTAGCCTTTCAAAAGCTCTATAAAAGATCACTGCTAATGCGATACTACATACATCACGAGAAAACTTTTGACCAACTGAAAGTATGAAAAGAATATCAATACTCATCTGTAGCACCCTACTTTTCTCAATCCTCATAGTGGGCTGCCAAAGTAAGACTAAAAAGGGAGCTGAGCAGATGATTGCGATGGCGGATAGCCTTATTAATATTGATGCACTAGACAGTGCTTTAGAGTGGCTGGATAGTGTGAAAGTGGTATATCCGAATGAGGTTGAGAGTCGACGTAAAGCCCTAGAAAAGTCTAGGAATGTTAGGCTCGAACTGAGTCGCAGAGACTCTCTCGCTTCTGTAGAACGTCTTAGTATTCTTGAAGCCTATACCGATAGTCTATATCAACAATTTAGACTCATTCCGGCTAAAGATATGCCCGATGAAAACATACTTCGATTTAGAGGGTACGACCCAGCCTCAAAGGCACCAGAGTCGCCTTTTATCGACGCTTATGTAGCGAATGATGGCACTCTTGAGCTAATTGCATCAGCTTCAAGTGCTACCCAGTTAAATATAGTCTTCATTCGCATCTCTGACCGTGCCAATGACACTTATATACTTAGCGACACGCTGCAGTATGATGGGGGGCTGAATTATAGGTATAGCAACCTCGGTCGCCATTATGAACGACTTACTTTTGCGGGGAAAAGGGGAATGCCTTTAGGGCAATTTGTAGCCCTAGCTCCAGATAGCTCTAGGCTAGGTGTAGAGTTTTGCAATGAAAAAGGAAAAGCAATGGTACGCTTTGATCTAAATCAAGAGGCTAGGGTGGCCATCACCAATAGCTACAAGTATGTAGCTGCATTGGAGGAGATGAAAGAGATTTATATTTCACTGAACAAGCATGAAAAACGGCTCCAAAATAGTCTCAATCTAAATAGTGCGGAAAAAATAAGGTAACTTTGTCCAACTGAACATCAAATAGCTATAAACATATGAATAAGGAATTAAGCGCAAAATATGACCCATCAGAGGTAGAATCGAAGTGGTACGACTATTGGATGAGATACAAGCTCTTCTCCTCTAAGCCAGATAACCGACCACCCTACACAATTGTGATGCCACCACCAAATGTCACAGGTGTGTTGCACATGGGTCATATGCTTAATAATACGATCCAAGATATATTGATTCGTCGAGCAAGAATGACTGGCTACAATGCTTGCTGGGTACCTGGTACTGACCACGCTTCTATTGCAACGGAAGCAAAAGTTGTGGAGCGCCTAGCTAGCAAAGGGATCAAAAAGAGTGACCTCTCTCGTGAGGAGTTCTTAAAGCATGTATGGGAGTGGACCCATGAGCATGGCGGAATTATCATTGAGCAACTCAAAAAGGTCGGTACCTCATGCGATTGGGATCGTTTGGCCTTTACCATGGATGAGACACGTAGCAAAGCGGTAATAAACGTTTTCTGCGACCTTTATCGCAAGGGACTTATCTACCGTGGTGTACGAATGATTAATTGGGATCCAAAGGCTAAAACAGCTATTTCTGATGAGGAGATTATTTATCACGAGACGGAGAGCAAGCTATACTATGTTCGCTACTTTGTTGAGGGTGAGGCAGATAAGTACATTGTAGTAGCCACGACACGGCCCGAGACTATTTTTGGAGATACTGCCGTCTGCGTTCACCCAGAGGACGAGCGTTATAAGTGGCTTGAGGGCAAGAAGGTAATAGTACCAGGGGTAGGGCGTGCCATCCCCATTATTCACGATGAATATGTAGATAGAGAGTTTGGTACGGGATGTCTTAAAGTGACTCCTAGTCACGATGTCAATGACTATATGCTAGGTCAGAAGTACAACCTTCCTGAGCTAGATATATTTAATGACGATGGTACTCTCAACCACTTAGGTGGCAAGTACGAAGGCGAAGATCGCATGGACGTGCGCAATAGCTTCATAGAGGAGTTGCAGGGCCTTGGATTAGTAGAAAAAATAGAGAACTACACCAATAAGGTGGGACTTTCGGAGCGAACTCATGTGCCTATAGAGCCCAAGCTCTCTATGCAATGGTTCCTCAAGATGAAGGAATTGGCTGCACCTGCATATCGAGCTGTAATGGAGGACGATGTGCAGTTGGTACCAGATCGCTTCAAGGGAGTGTATGCCTCTTGGATGGAAAATGTAAGGGACTGGAACATCTCTCGTCAGCTTTATTGGGGGCATAGGATCCCCGCTTATTTCCTTGCTGATGGCACTATTGTTGTGGGTGAAACACCTGAAATAGCACTGGAGGAAGCAAGGAAACAGACTGGAGATCGCAGCCTTGAGGTGAAGGATTTGACTCAAGACCCCGATACACTAGATACTTGGTTCTCATCATGGTTATGGCCTATTTCCCTCTTTGGTGACCCTCTGGAGAAGCATAATGCAGAGTTGGATTATTACTATCCAACTTCTGACCTAGTCACAGGACCTGATATCCTATTCTTCTGGGTTGCTAGGATGATTATTGCTGGCTATGAGTATAGGGGAGAAAAGCCATTTAAGAATGTTTTCCTTACTGGGATAGTGCGGGATAACTTGAGGCGTAAAATGAGTAAGTCTCTTGGTAATAGTCCTGACCCACTAGAGCTAATTGATAAGTATGGGGCCGATGGAGTACGTATGGGACTTATGACGGCTGCTTCGGCTGGTAACGATATTTTATTTGATGAGGGATTGGTGGAGCAAGGACGTAACTTCAGTAATAAGCTATGGAACTCCTTCCGTCTAATCCAAGGCTGGGAAATAAGTGACACTATCGCTCAAGAGGAGGCTCAGAAAGCTGCAATTGATTGGTTCGAACAACTTCTTCGGAAAGAAGAGACTATTCTTGCTGATCACTTTAAGAAGTATCGTATCAATGATGCTGCATTATTGATGTATAAGCTAATTCGTGACGACTTCTCCGGGACTTATCTTGAGCTGATTAA
This sequence comes from Porphyromonas sp. HMSC077F02, assembly GCF_001815465.1. Taxonomy (NCBI): domain Bacteria; kingdom Pseudomonadati; phylum Bacteroidota; class Bacteroidia; order Bacteroidales; family Porphyromonadaceae; genus Porphyromonas; species Porphyromonas sp. HMSC077F02. Next base: position 15,413 of record NZ_KV820662.1, read on the forward strand.
GCCCCCTTATGGTGCTCCAATAGATAGAGCTACCATTATGGCAACGAATCGTTTTTTCGAAGAACTTCTGAAGCTGCTACATCCATTCATGCCATTTATCACTGAGGAGCTATGGCAAGCGATAGCAGAGCGACAGGAGGGAGAGAGCATTATGGTAAGCCAGGTAAGAGAGCTACAGTCCTTCGATGAGAAGGTTATAGCACAGATGGAGAGAGATCGCTCTATAATTACACAAATACGTAACTTGAGAGCTAAGAAAAATCTATCTCCAAAGGAAGAGTTAGAGCTACATACAGAGGCTAATCTTTCCGACGTTTCAAAGGCGGTTATTACCAAACTTGCTAATATCACTAGCTATCAACACCAACAGCCACGTGAAGATGCTGAAATGGTTACATTCCAGATTGAAACATCTCTCTTTGGGATACCTGTAGCAGGACTTGTTGATGTGGCAGCAGAAATCGAAAAACTGAAGGCAGACCAGGAGCACCTGCAAAAGTTTCTCAAAGGTGTACAGAGCAAGCTTAATAACCCTAAGTTTGTCGATAAGGCTCCAGAGGCTGTTGTTGCCATGGAACGTAAAAAAGAGCAAGATGCAATTACAAAGCTTCAGACTATTCAAACGAGACTTGATAGCTTGGAATAAGTTTGTAGCTTTATAAATGAGAAGAGTAGGGCAGAATACCATATAATTGGTATTTAGCCCCTCTTTTTGCTAAAGTAATATGATAGAAGGGAAAATAGACCTATCAACGAAGGAGATTCTTAGGCTATCTTGGCCAGTCTTTATTTCACTAATTGCCCAAAATCTGATTGGAGTGATTGACACTGCATTCGTATCTAGGGTTGGTGAAGTAGAGCTTGGTGGAACTGCTATGGGAAGCCTTGTTTACTTTAGCATATATACTGTGGGGTGGGGGCTAGCAAGCGGCACTCAGATAATGATTAGCCACCGATACGGTGCCAAGAAGTTTAACCAGATAGGAAGGGTTTTAGGTCAGAGTATCAGACTATTGCTACTTGCCGCATTACTTGTCATGTCACTTGGCTTTTCACTCGGTCCAAAGCTCTTCAACTCGCTACTAAGTAGCGAGAATGTGGCTAATAGTGCTGTAGACTATTGGACTTATCGTAGCTTTGGCTTTCCATTTGCCTTTCTTGCCTCTACCTTTCGTTCTTTTTTCGTTGGCATATCACGTACTAAGGTATTGACCCTTAATTCAGTGGTAATGTCCATAGTCAATATTACCCTTGATTACGGTCTTATTTTTGGCAATTTTGGCCTCCCAGAAATGGGGGTTAAAGGTGCGGCTCTAGCAAGTGTGATAGCGGAATTTTCTTCGCTTGTCTTCTATTTCTTGTATACATTGTGGAGACTAGATGGAAACTTCTTTGGCCTTAATAAGGCAAATCTGATGGTATGGGACAAAGGCCTCTCAAAGCAACTATTTGGGCTTAGCTATTACCTTATGCTACAGGCCTTTGTAAGCCAAGCCGCATGGGCAATCTTCTTCTTTATGATTGAAAGTTTGGGAGAGCGTCAGCTGGCAGTGGCATCTATCACAAGACAGCTGTACGTGCTTTTCTTTATACCACTCAATTCGTATGGCACAGCAGTTCGCACTACAGTCGGTCATATTGTTGGTGCTGGTATGATAGATGAGCTATGGAGCTATTTATTGAGAGCTATAAAGCTTTCATTTGGCACCATGCTGATCTTCTTTACATTCGTACAGCTTTTCCCTGAGATACCACTGCGTATTTTTACAGACAATACGGACTTAATCCAATCCTCTGTACCAACCCTGAGGGTGCTTGCCACAGCTGCATTAATAGCATCAGCTGGTAATATGTTTTTCAATGCGGTTAGCTCAAGTGGTAATACGCGTAGGGTATTCCAGATAGAAATGCTCAATGCATCTTTCTATCTGATTTATGGTGCTACAGTTGTCTACTTGCTTAATGGTACAGTGGCAATGTGCTTTACAGTTGAAATCATCTACTTCCTTTCCATTGCACTAATGAGCTATAAGTCTATGAAGCGACTTATAGAGAAATAATCATAACAACACACATCTAAGAGCATTCCTTATACTCTTTTAGGGTTATTCACTAAGAATATGTGGTCGTTCATCTCCTTTTAATTGCCTGGAATTGTAGGCTCCACAAATAATTGACAATAGTCTACTTAACATAACACCTATTATAACAGCAGCAGGAAGGAGATGGAATGTTCCATATAATTGCCCTATTTAAGCACTATCTATATCTTTATTAGCAAGAATAACCAGAGGCATAATATCTCTTTTAGCGCAGAAGACCTATTTCTGTAATAGACTTTTATTTCTCAGTAGAGAATGCTCAATGGAACGTTAATATGTCTGGTGTTACTTATAAGAGATACAACCATGGAGGCTCCTATTTTCTGGAGCGATCCCAGCGCCAAATCTATTTTCCCAAACAAAGAACACTGTAACTTTCCTGAACTTTTCCAACTGAAAATAAGTGAAAAAAGCAGCTAAAAGAGGGCTTCTGAAACTCTCTTCCTAACCTACTGCAACCCAATACTTTATATAAGCGTCAGCCGAGATGCAACTAAGCAATCGGCGAGATGCAACTCGGCAAATGCTTAGTTGCAACTCGCCGATTACTTAGTTGCATCTCAACTTTTACCCTACTTGCATAAGTAATTATATACCCCCAATTAATTTCAATTCTTAATTGCATATTAATATAGGAAGAAGAAATATGATTAGTAGGATATATAGCTTACTCAGTGGAATGAGTAAAGGTTTCGAATGTATTATCATCGTAATAAACGATTATTTTGGTGATACTTCTTTTCACCTCAGACATTACTGTCTGTTTATCAATAGTAGTAGAAGTTGAATTATCCTGATTAGGCTCCGCAGTATTATTTCTTAATGGCTCAGAATTAGCACTAAATAGAGTTCGCTGAGAATTCGACCCGATGAAAGAGGGATGGGAAAGGTTATCATGCGAAAGAGCTTCTCCTGAAGCAACATTAGTATTACTCGTTGAATTAATATCTTTAGTTCGTTCTCCTTGACCACTACGAATCCACTCCTCATTATAAATGGGAAATGCAGAGAGAATTTGATACATCACCATTGGACTAATATTATTTCGCCCCTTAATGACGTGATTTAGCGTAGAAGTTTTTATCCCAGTTAATTCTGAAAATTCAGCTTGAGTAAGTCCTTCATCATTGATAATGGACTCTACTCTTCTCCCCTGCTCTACTAATTTTTCCTCTCTCTCATCCATAGAGTATTGTGAATTGAGATTTACAATATAAATATACTTGAAATGTATACAATGTGTATGTGAATTCACTGCAAAGTTAAACTAAATATATCAAATAAACAACCCAGATAAATATGAAATCGACCACTTCAGCTTAATGTAACTGCTAAAGCCTATAATGAATATATGTTATATTTATAATAGATTAGCAATTAAGTGCTTGTGGGATTTAGGCGACCCCGTCATTGATGCGTTCGCATTACATTGGTTATTGTATTCATATACGTCTTAGAAAAGTTGTATATAATATTATAAGTAGTCTGGAAATCATATAGTTATACATTTGTCCTTAATCGAGTAGAAGTGAAATAACGCGTGTTTTCGCATTGGCTTAAATTGCTTAATTTCTAGCTCGGGTAAAGAAATGGTTATCTATACGATAAATTAACAATGGGACTTTCATTCATAATTATACACTCAATAGATTTCAAATGTGAATGAAAATGGATTTATTCACACATATATTTATTTACAATATGAATTTATCTTGTTTATTTGCGGCAAGTGACTTGGGCATTTGAAGAGGGCAAAGAAATTGTTATCTTTGTAGGAGAATGTTTAATCCATATATTTGCTTTAATTATGAGACTCTTATTAATTAGCAATTCTGCTTCCCCTGGTGAACAGTATCTAGAGAAGCCAGCACAAGATATCGCAACATTTCTTGGCAATCAGAAGAAGAATGTGGTTTTCATCCCTTTCGCAGGAGTGACCTTTAGCTTTGATGCCTATGTTGATAAGGTCAATAAAGCTTTGTCGGGCGTAGGTGTTGAGGTCAAAGGCGTTCATACCTTTGATGACCCTATTAAAGCTGTAGAAGAAGCTGGTGCCATAATGGTAGGCGGAGGTAATACTTTTCAGCTTGCAAAGATGATGCAAGAGCAAGGTCTTATAGAAGCGATTAGAAAAAAAGTAATAGATGGTGGAGCCCCCTACGTTGGTTGGAGTGCAGGTAGCAATGTCGCTTGCCCTACTATCTGTACTACGAATGATATGCCAATTGTTGAACCATTAAGCTTTAAGGTACTCAATTTAGTTCCATTCCAGATTAATCCTCACTACCTTGATACCCACCCTTCTGATCACGGAGGTGAGACACGAGAGGTCCGTATTCTTGAATATATTGAAGCCAATCCCACAATGTATGTAGCAGGGTTGAGGGAAGGCTGTCGTTTTTTAGTGGAAAATGGCAAGATAAAGCTTATTGGCGATAGGACACTTCGTGTATTCAAAAAGGGCAAACAGATTACTGAGTATAGCACAGCGGATGACATTCAATTTTTAATGGAATAAAATGGCAGATTACAAAAAGACGGAGGAACAATTTGAAGGGGTGCTTTCAAATTGCAAGACGCTTTTTATCCATAAATTCAAGGATTATGGTGCTTCTTGGCGTGTAATGCGCCCTACTGCTATCACAGATCAAATCTATATTAAAGCTCAGAGGATAAGATCTGTGCAGGAAAAGAGGGAAAACAAGGTCGGAGAGGCCCTTAAATATGAGTTTATAGGGATCGTTAACTATGCGATTATGGGATTGGTTCAGCTAGAAAAGGGATATACTGACCAACCTACTGAAGATAAGGATCTACTCCTTCATTGGTATGGTGAGTATGCTGCTAAGGCTAAAGAACTGATGTTTTCCAAAAACCATGACTATGGTGAGGCGTGGCGTAGTATGCGTATCTCCAGCATTACCGATATCATCCTTCAAAAGATATTTAGGACTAAGCAGATAGAAAATAATCAAGGAGCTACAAAAGTGAGCGAAGGTATTGATGCCAACTACCTTGACATGATCAATTACGCCATTTTCGCTCTAATAAAAATTAGTGAAGGATGTGATGCAATGGATTAAGTCAAAAAAAATATTGACTACCACTCTTCAGATTATAGTGGGCTTGGTCTTTGTCTTTTCTGGACTTATGAAAGGTATAGACCCAGTGGGTACCGCAATAAAAATTGGAGAGTACTTTAGCAGCTTCGGCATCCATTCCAATCCTAGTGTAGACCTTGTCTTTTCTGTAGCGCTTAATCTTTTTGAGAGTGCACTTGGCATTGCTCTTCTCTTAGGATTTAGACCTACAAAGACGAAGTTTGTAGCACTCGCATTAATGGGTGCTATGACTCTGCTCACCCTCTATATCTATATTTTCAATCCTGTCACAGACTGTGGTTGTTTTGGCGATGCCATCATCATTAGTAACAAAGCTACATTCTGGAAAAATGTTGTACTCCTTTCATTTATTATCTATCTCTATTTCAATACAGACCATTGGTATCATTGGTTAAATGTGAAAGGCAATAATTATGCTCTACTTGCGGGAGTGATCGTTTTTCTAGGCTTTAACCTTGCAAACATCAAACACCTACCCATTATAGACTTCCGTCCTTATAAGGTTGGAAGCGACCTTATGGAACTGACCACTACTGGTGGATCGGAAGGAGAATACATCTACAACTTTGTCTACCAAAAAGATGGCGTTGAAAAGGTATTCGGAATTGATGAGCTCAATGACTTAGACTCCACTTGGATATTTGTGAGGGACGAGATTGAAGTTATCAAAGAGGCAACTAGGCCTCTAGGTGCTGACTTTGTACTCACTAGAGAAGATGGCAGTAATGCGATGGAGGACTTGGCTTATCAAGAGAGTGAAGCTATTTTAGTTATTTCCCCTGATATAACAGCGGTTCAACCCAAAATGCTTGAAGAGATGGTTGAAAAGTCTCCATACCCCCTACTCCTTGCTATGGGCAATACAGCTGATATCTGGAGCGATCCAAGGTATACAAAGCTTGAAAAGAGGTTTGCTGAAATCTTTTTTCTGGATAAAACTACAGCAATAACTATCGTGCGTAGCAATCCAGGGGTTTTGCTGATTAAAGCAGGAAAAATTGTGGACAAACTATCAGGTAGTGACTTTGACTCTGCGTTAAATAGAGGAGTTATTAAAAGTAATTCACCTAGCTTATGCCATCCGATATATAGCAGATTTGACAAGTTTGGTTTTATTGGGATACTATCAGCTTTATATATACTTATCACCCTCTGTGGTGGCATTATTAGAAGGATAAATATTGTAAAACGTAAGAAAGAGAAATGATTATGAGAAAAAACATTGTTGCCGGCAACTGGAAAATGAACACCTCACTCCCTGAGGGCATTCAGCTAGCCAAAGATGTACGTAGCTCTATTGAAGGTAAAAACCTTAACTGCGAGGTGATTCTAGGCGTACCATTTACCCACCTTAGCGAGGTAGCAAAGGCTGTAGCTGGTAGCCCTATCAAGGTAGCTGCTGAGAACTGTGCTAGCGAGTCAAAAGGCGCATTTACTGGTGAGGTATCTGCTGAAATGGTTGCCTCTACTGGTGCCACTTATGTAATCCTTGGGCATAGCGAGCGCAGGCAATACTACCATGAGACTTCTGCTATTCTTAAGAAGAAGGTAGAGCTTGCTCTAGCTAATCAGCTAAAGCCAATATTTTGTATTGGAGAGGTACTCGAAGAGCGTGAGGCGGGTAAACACTTTGAGGTGGTAGAGCGTCAGGTAAAAGAGGCTTTATTTGATCTATCTGAAAGTGATTTCAAGAATATTGTATTGGCATACGAACCTGTTTGGGCCATTGGCACTGGCAAAACTGCCACGAGTGATCAAGCCCAAGAGATCCATGCACACATTCGCAAGGTAATAGCAGATAAGTATGGCAAGTCTATTGCTGATAATACTACCATTCTGTATGGCGGAAGTGCCAATGGTGGCAATGCTAAGGAGTTATTTAGCAAACCTGATGTAGATGGTGGACTTATTGGTGGAGCCTCACTCTCAGCAGAGAAGTTCCTACCAGTAATTGAAGGGTTTTAATCACCCCATCTTATAAATCGAGTAGGTCGGGAAACGAAAGTTTTCTGAC
>NZ_KV820663.1:0-1095 GCF_001815465.1 Porphyromonas sp. HMSC077F02
CCCGCCGCGAACCCGGCTCGGGACTCAGCGGAAATCTTGAAGGTACACTCGACAAGTATAAGGGACGTAAGATGGGAGGGTTCTCATACTTTTCACTCAACTACCGAAAGGATAATTGGGACTTCTTTGTCTCTGGCTGGGATCAAGCATGGAGAGGAATCAACATCACAGACGATGCCACATTCATCGGCAAAATAGATCAATACGAGTGGATCAATAAGTCAAGGATGGACTCAAAGTTTGGAGAGAGCGACCACACCTATACATTCGGCATCAATTATTCCGACGATAAGCAGAGTGCCGGTATCAAGTATCGATTTAATGCCAATAACAATCTCTCTACCGACGAAGCCCTACTAGAGAGTCAGCTCGACCATCAAGACAAAATAGACTACTATAGCTTCACCACCCAAAAGACTCCTTGGCACTACACACACCGCCCTAGCCTCTACTATATGCGTAAGATAGGACATTGGAAGACGCAGATAGATTTTGACTACTACGAAAGCACACCATCCGAAAAGACGAGCACCACAAAGGAGGGGCATACCAAGGCCTACGAATTGAGATCTCTCACGAGTAAAAGTGGCGATAAGTACCAATCTTTTGGCGCAAGGCTAGATATTGATGGCCCGCTTTGGGGTGGGACACTGAATGTTGGGGGCGGATACTCATGGGCCAATAATAGCTTCTTTAATTACAATGATCAGGAACTCAAAATACCCGACCTCAATAGCACCCTCAAAGAGCAAACCTATGTGTTCTATACCGAGTATAGCCACGCCATAGCCGAAAAGTACATGCTTACCGCAGGGCTACGCATGGAGCATGTCCGCAATCACTACGGAAACCAATCTGTAGCCAATGGGGTAAAAGACTACATCAAGACCAACCTTTTCCCTACCCTCTCCTTTGGTGGACAACTGTGGGGAGTCAATACACAGCTATCCTTTAGAAGCCAGATCATTAGACCTAGCTTCTGGAGACTACAGCCAGACTATCAATACATTTCTCGATTTGAATACCAAGTGGGCGACCCCAACCTCAAGCCCGGGATCTCTTATACTACTCAGCTGATGCTCAATAAGAGCTGGG
>NZ_KV820663.1:1195-2416 GCF_001815465.1 Porphyromonas sp. HMSC077F02
ATACTACTCAGCTGATGCTCAATAAGAGCTGGGTAACACTGATGCTCTCGCATGAGTACAAGGTCAACTCCCTTACACAAACGACCCAGCCGATGCGTGACCCTAATGACGCGACCAAGTATCTACCCTATATGACCCTCATCACGCACATCAATGCCGATCCCTACAGTATACTCGGGGCCAATATCATTCTTAGTCCTCGGATCAAGTGGTGGCACCCCACTTTCACCTTTGGTGCTATGAAGTTGCTTGGATATGACCTCCAGCACTTTGAGGAGACCATCACCAATCGACAGGCATTCATATTCCTTCAATGGCAAAACCAAATTACACTGCCAAAGGAACTTACCATCAGTGCCAATATTAACTACCTACCTAGTGGTGGCAACCAAGATAATATGGAAATATTAGGCTCTATGGTCAATAGCTCCTTTGAGATTTCAAAGCGATGGCTGAAGAATAAGGCACTCACCACCTCATTTTCGGTCAGTAACCTCAAACTTACCTCATCACCAATGTCGATAAGAGTAGTGACAAGGTATACAGAGTCAACGGTCAAGCAACAAGTATTGCCTAGAGCCCAATTTACCATTGCCTACCGCTTCAATGCAACTAAGCAAAAGTACCAAGGCAAGGGTGCCCTCGGCTCCGTAATTAATCGTATGTAATAAAATAAGTACCTTTGTCACGGCAAGGTGACCACCATAATTAACACCATCAAACTATTCACACACATTATGAAACAATTCATCACCAGTTTGCTGATACTTTGCTTGGCTACAGGCAACCTATTGGCACAAGAGATCAAAGGAAAGGTATCGGACAAAGAGGGGAAACCACTCCCTTATGCCACGATTAAAGCCATTGCCCTACCCGACTCCGCCACCATCGTAGGAGGCGTCACCAAGGAGGATGGCACCTTTGCTCTCTCCATTGGCGACCACAAGCTCCCTATCCTACTCCAAGCAAGTCTGATCGGCTACAGCACCGAGCAAGTGCTTTGCAAAGACCTCAAGGAGCAGACACTCACCCTCTCCGAGAGCGCCACCTTGCTAGAGGAGGTAGCCATCACCGCCAATCGTGTCTCGCACCGATTGGTCGCAGGCGGACTTAGCACCAAGATCGAGGGTTCGCCCCTCTCCAAGCTCACCGATATCTACAGTGTGCTCAGAGGCATTCCACTAGTGGAGGTGGAGAATGACAAGGTGAAAGTAACCGGAA
>NZ_KV820664.1:0-280 GCF_001815465.1 Porphyromonas sp. HMSC077F02
TATCTATGAGTCAACTTTTTCTAGGACAAGACACATTACCCAGTCTAGGGGAACGGGTAGCAGAAGCCCGAAGGGCTTCCATGGACTAATAACCCAGCCTTCCCCCTCGCTGGTATGCGAAGCGTACCTGCGAGGAGAAGGTTGGGCAGAAGGACAGCGTCTAGCATGCTACCCCGAAGGGGTTGCACTTTGATATGCACACGCACTTGTGTATATGCAACCCCTTCGGGGTAGATTAGTTGTGTCGACCTTGCTACCCAAGCTTCACCTTCAGGCTCGC